>JAQBNJ010000458.1 GCA_028288645.1 Sediminibacterium sp. | reverse complement strand
TTGAGAAAAAAGGTAAACTCATTATTCCCGCATTCAGCGTGGGCCGCACGCAGGAAATATTGTTCCTGCTAAATCAACTGGAACTGGAGAACCGTTTACCTGCGGTGCCTGTATACGTCGATAGTCCGTTAAGTAAAGAAGCGACGGACCTGGTAAAAGCCTATCCGCAGTATTTTAATAAAACGATACACACGATCATGCAAACGGATAGCGACCCTTTTGATTTTAAAGGATTGCAATTTATTAAAACAGTTGACGAAAGCAAACACCTCAACGATCTTCCGCAACCCTGCGTGATCATTTCCGCAAGCGGGATGGCGGATGCCGGACGTGTGAAGCACCATATTCTGAATAATATCAGCGATGCAAAGAATACCATATTAATGGTGGGCTATTGCGAACCGCGTTCTTTGGGCGGGAGGTTGATGAATGGTGCCAAAGAAGTTAAGATATTTGGGGAACAATATAAGGTGATCGCAGAAGTAGGACAGATGCGCAGCATGAGTGCACACGGCGATTATGATGATCTTTGTCAATTCATTGCCGGGCAGGACCAATCGAAATTAAAAACAATATTCCTGGTGCATGGTGAGTACGATGTACAACAGGAATTTGCCGAAAGATTACGTGGGAAAGGATATAAAAACATTGTGATCCCGGAACGGCATTCGGAAACAACACTTTAATTTATTGAAATCGTTATAAACAAAGAGCAATGCCCGGGAGCAGTAAGATCATTTCGCAGATCAAGGACATATTTCAGCAACATTTCGGAACACCCGATCTTATCGTGCGTTCGCCGGGAAGAATTAACCTGATCGGTGAGCATACCGATTACAATCTCGGTTTTGTATTACCCGCTGCTATTGACAAAGCCATTTATATTGCTATCAGTAAAAGGGACGACGGAGAGATCCACTTATATGCGGGCGATCTTTCACAGGGTTTTGAAACGAAACTATCTTCCCTTCAGGCAAGCGATAAACAGTGGCCCAATTTTATTTTGGGCGTGGCAGATCAACTGCTAAAAGCGGGGTATACGATTGGTGGTTTTAATGCGGTAGTGATGGGTGATGTTCCTTTGGGTGCAGGACTCTCTTCCTCCGCTGCGGTTGAATGCGCTACTGCTTTTGCGTTGAATACCTTATTTGATCTCGGGTTGGATAAAAAAACCATGGTATTGTTTTCACAAAAAGCGGAAAACGAATTCGTGGGTTTGCAATGCGGCATCATGGATATGTTTGCCAGTATGTTCGGGAAAAAAGAACAGGTGATACGGCTTGATTGCCGTTCGCTCGACTATGCTTACATGCCTTTCGATACAACCGATATCAGTATTCTTTTATTTGATACCGGTGTAAAACATTCGCTGGCATCAAGCGAGTATAATCTCCGCAGGCAGGAATGTGAGGAAGGCGTTCGTATCATACAACAAAAATATCCCGGGGTGAAAAGCCTGCGCGATGCGGATAGTAAAATGGTAGAAGAATGTTTAGCAGTTGGTGATGATAGGGTACATAAGCGCTGCAAATTTATAGTAGAAGAAATACAGCGTTTGCAGGATGCCTGTACAGATCTTATCAATCATGATATGGATTCTTTTGGAAAGAAAATGTTCATCACGCATGATGGCCTTAGTAAATTGTATGAAGTGAGTTGCCCCGAAGCAGACGGCTTGGTAGACATGGTAAGAAACGATGAAGCTGTGTTAGGCGCCCGCATGATGGGTGGCGGGTTTGGCGGCTGCACGATCAATCTTGTAAAAAAAGGAACGGAAGACAATCTGGTTGATGAAGTGGCTTCCCAATACCGTAAACAATTTGTAAGAGAATTAAAAACCTATGCAGTAACTATTGAAGACGGCACTTCACTTGTTTCATAATTGTTCAGCAATGGAAAATGACATATTACATACCTACACACAAAGGGCTGACCAGTTTCTGGGTGAACAAAAAAAGTATACACGTCAATTATCGTTAACCAGTATTATTCGCCTGGTTTTATTCCTGCTGTTCGCCTGGTTTATTTATGTTGCATTTAAAGTAAGGTTTGAAGGATATAACCTCTTGTTTGCTTTGTTATGTATAACCGCTTTTCTTATAGTTGTATTTATTGCAGAGACGATCAAAAAGAAAATAAAATTCCTGCAGCAATTAGTACTGATCAACGAGAACGAGATCAATACCCGCAAAGGCATCCCATCTTTTTTAGATAACGGCGCTTCTTTTTCACCTTCCAAAGGTTTTGCAGTTGACCTCAATGTTTTTGGTCACCATTCCCTGTTTCATTTATTGAACAGAACGGGAAGTATTAACGGTAAGCAGCAATTAAGCTCACACCTGGCATCACCTTTTACTGATCCGGCCGCTATTCAGAATTACCAGGCCTGTGTGAAAGAACTGGCCGGTAAAACAGATTTCAGGCAAAACCTATTGGCGCATACTTTATTGTTCAGGGAAGAAGAAACGCTTGCCCAGCTTCAGGCAGGTTTACCTGCAGGCGGGTTTAGTAGTTTGACAACCAAATTCTGGCGCTCTGTTTCAATCTCCTGGCCGGTACTGGGAATCCTGGTCATCGGATTTTGTATATGGAGAGATAACTATGCATTGCTGTTAGCTTTTACGATCGCTGGATTGTTATTGGAGGCTACGATCCTAAAAAAAATAAACCTGCTATACTTCCATATTTCCAAGCGAAGCTATCTCTACAACCAATACGCGCGTTGTTTCCGTTTGATCAGTGAAGAAAAATTTGAACATCCCTATCTACAAAAGAAACAGGATGAGATCATTCATGCATCACAAGCTTTTCAGCGCTTAGCCAGTCTTACCGGCGTATTTGATCTCAGGTTAAGTATTCTCTCTTTTTTTACCAATGGCATTTTCATGCTTGACCTGATCTGTTCACTTGCTTATTTAAAATGGAACAGGCAGCATCAACCAAATATTAAAAACTGGTTTGATAATCTTGGTGAAATAGAATTACTGAATTCCCTCGCTGCATTTCATTACAATCATCCCTCATTTATTTTCCCGCAACCCGTCAACGATCAATTGCTTATTAAAGCAACAGGGATGGGGCATCCATTGATGAAAGAAGAATTGGCAGTAGTGAACGATGTATCGATAGGAGAGGGTTCTAAACTTCATTTG
>JAQBNJ010000409.1 GCA_028288645.1 Sediminibacterium sp. | reverse complement strand
GTTTCTTCTGATAACGATGCGAAATTCTTTGATGACTGCAGCGTTACACCGGTTAATGATGTAAACAAGACCAATCATTTTTTTTATTACGAGTATAACAATGCCGCCTATTTTAATTTCAGTAAAGAATATAAAAAATTCAATTTCCAGTTCGGATTGCGCGGAGAGCATACGCATCTGAAAACACGCCAGGTAAAAGGAAATATTTATTTTGATTCGAGTTACCTCCAATTGTTTCCTAGCGCCTTCTTTAATTACAAGATCAAGGAAGACCAGACCCTTGGTGTTTCGGTTAGCCGGAGGATCGATCGTCCCGGCTATTCGCAACTCAATCCTTTCTTATTCCTGATCGATGTAACTACCTATGCGACCGGCAGCCCGGGTTTGCTTCCGCAATTCACCTGGTCGTATGAATTGAACTATACCGTTAAGAGTATCAATTTTACTTTAGCATATAGCCATACAACGAACAGCCAGAACATCGCGATCGCGAGATTCAAAGATGTTTTCCCAGCCATTCCGCAGGCGGATAATGTTACGGTGCAGATCCCGATCAACTTAAGCAGTTCAGATTATTATGGATTCACAGTCGCTGCGCCAATTAAAGTCAGCAAGCGCTGGAACCTGATCAACAATGCAAGTGTTTACTACAATAAATTCAACGGTACACTTGGCACCACCACCTTAAACAACGGAAAACCTGCTTTTGATTACCGGATGAACAACACATTTACCTTAGGCAAAGGCTGGGTTGCAGAGTTAAATGGAAACGTCACTTCGGGTGGCCAATACGGCTTCATGGTTCTCGATCCGCAATATGGTATTGCCGCAGGTATACAAAAAGCGATGTTCGGCAATAAAGGAACCTTACGTTTTAATATCACAGATATCTTCTGGACCAATTTACCAAAAGCCGTGATCACTTATAATAACTATATCGAAAAATGGCACGCGTATAGGGAAACACGTGTAGCCAATCTTTCATTCACGTATCGTTTTGGAAAGAATACTGTGCAGGCGGCGAGAAGAAGAACGACAGCGTCGGAAGAAGAGAGGCAGAGGGCAGGGAACTGATTTTGAATAATGAATATTGAATGTTGAGCAAGGAATGTTGAAGTAAATGCCAGGAATTTCATCATTCAATATTTTTTCGTGATACGAAAACCAGCTCCATGTTCCGTAGGAACATCTGGTGGGTAGAACGATAATCAGGGAATGTTTGTTCGTTCCGTAGGAACGATTGGTGAATTCGAGTGCTTGCGAAAAGATCACACCAAACGTTCCTACGGAACGTGATGATCGAGATCCGACATAGGGCTACCCACGATTTGTTCCTACGGAACAATTTATTGATGCAACATCTCCGAAACGTCACCCAATTAATTCAATACTATTATTTATGCAACACTTCCAATAATCTCAAATGCGGCTGCAATTTCTGAACCGTGGTTTTTTGGAGAAACTGTTTCAAATGTTTGTAAAAATGGCTATGATCATAGTAACCGAATTTAGCCAGCTCAAATTCTTCCGGCGATTCAAGTAATTGTTCCACAGCTTTTCTCACACGAAGTATCTGCAATACTTTTTTCGTGCTGATGCCGGTATGCGTTTCAAAATAGCGTTGTAAGGTGCGGGTGGAGACCTTGTATTTTTCTGCCAGCTCTTCTACTGACCGGCTAAAATCATTTTTCCTGTCACAATCCGCCAATATCTCTGTAACGATCTGAACAGGTTGTAATGAACCCGAATATTGTTCAAGCAATTCTGTGTAGTACTCTTATACAATAGTCACCAGCTCTGTAAAAGATCCCTCTGTTTTTATTTGTTTGATAATAGCTGCATCAGCGAGATAACTCAATGGAAAAATTGATTCCCGGTATTCCGCAAAGTTGATCTTCTTTTCAAAGATCACAGGAGAGGTTTTGAATTTGATGCCGAAGATCTTATTGCCGGGTTTATGGTAACATTCAATGGCTTTATGCCTCGGCAGGAAACCATCGGTTTTCATCGGGAATTTTTTATCCGCCACCTGCATCACAAAGGGTGTTCCGAGGTTGATCAGGTAGGTATAACCGGTGTTTGGAAAGAGCACATCGGAAAAACCGTCGGGGTATTGTTTCCAGAGTGTATCAAAATCCGTCTCCCAAAAAAAGTCTATGAATAATGAAAGGGCAGGCGCCGCTTTTACGCGGTGATAGTAGTCGTTGAAATGCCTGATATGTATGAATTCTACGTGCTGCACAGATTAGAATAAATGTACGAACTGCCTGTGAAATGATGGGTTTTATTACACCGGCGTGTCAGGGCATGCATTTTGCATTTTATGGGTATGATCAAGAAAATCGTTTACCTATCCATCCTCGTATTGCTGTTCGGTACCGCCTGTAAGAATGCAAAAAGTCGCAGGCTGTTCCAGCGATCGCAAAACAGCGAATCAGCAGAAGTTTCAGTACGGGATTATTCTGTTACAAAGGAAAATGCCTATAATGATATTTTCCTTGACAGCAATACAGTTGAAAAATTTATAGCCGAAAAGGTAACCGATGATAGTATAAGTGTAAACATGCGCGACTTCTATAACGTCCGCAATTTTGAGTTTGCATGGTTCGATTCAAAGGGGCTGACAGAACAGGCGCTGGGTTTCAGGAGCCTTTATAAATTCAATACAGATAGCATTGATAAGAAATTAGACAGGCAGATGGAC
>JAQBNJ010000265.1 GCA_028288645.1 Sediminibacterium sp. | reverse complement strand
CCCCTGTTTCTATTAAATAGTGCCATTACTTTCTTTGACTGTTATCAGGCGGCAAAGTTACGTGTAAGAGGAACATAAAAAACAAGCAATGGCACACGGATTACGCGGAAAGGACGGATTTTTACGGATTTTAGTGTCTGATCCGCGCCCATCCGTTTTTTCCGCGTCATCAGCGTGCTATTTTCTGCAAAAAAGAGTACTCAGGATTGTAAAGAAGTTATGATCGCCGCGAGCCTTTCCGCCAATTGTATCTTGTTTTCGTATACAATGACATGATCAGCACTTCCCGCGGCCGTAGTTGAATGTTCGGAATTTTCATTTCGCAGGTAGATAACGGGTTTATTTTTTGCGATCGCATAACCGATCTCAATTCCTACACAGATGGCTTTTTCGGATACTTCGGCGATGAGAAGATCTGATGAATCAATTTCTTCAAAAGCTTTTTGCATAATTTGTTTTTCTTCGTCTGGAGAAAAATGATAAGTGTCTACGAAGATGAATAAGTGAATGTGAAAACTGGAAAGTGTTTTTTGAATGATCTCTATTTCTGATTGGAGATGTTGCCTGTTTTGGTAGCTGATGGAGAGGTAAACTTTTTGCATGCGCGAATGTTATTTCCAACACGAATTACACGAATTAGAACGAATGATCACCGAATTGTTAGCCCACCCTTTAGTTTATAGGGTTCATTCGTGCCAATTCGTGTAATTCGTGTTTTCAATTCGTGTTTATTCTTTCATCGTAAGACCTTCATCTCCACCGATTCAATTCTCGTATCACTCACACTGAGAATATCAAACTTATAATCATCCACAATAATTGTCTCGCCTTTTTTGGGAATGGCCTGGTGGGCGTTGATGATGTAGCCGCTTAGCGTTTCAGATTCGCTGACGGGAAATTTCATATCGTATTTTTCATTCAGGTAGTCCAGTTCCATGCGACCGCTGAGGATGAACTGGTCATCGGATAATTGTTTTTCGATGTCTTCTTCCACATCATATTCATCATGGATCTCGCCGAAGATCTCTTCGAGCACATCTTCCATGGTTACGATGCCCGCGGTTCCGCCAAATTCATCAACAACCCAGGCAATACTTTTCCTGTCCTTGGTGAATTTGCTGATGAGATCGGTTGCGCTCATGCTTTCGGGTACAGCCATGATGGGATGCAATACAGAACGGATTGAATCGGGTTTTTTAAAAAGATCCAGCTGGTGTATATAACCGATGATTGAATCGATATTATCATCATACACGATCAGCTTGCTTAACTGTGTATTGATAAAAACCTGTTTGGCTTCTTCCACCGGTGTATTGATATCGAGCGCTTCTATTTCTGTGCGCGGCACCAGGCATTGTCTGATCTTTACCATGGGCAGGCTCAATGCGTTTTCAAACAGTTCGGTGTTCAGTTCCTGGCTCTCTTCATCCTGCTCTTTTGTTTGCTGGAAAAAATGTTCAAGATCAACTTTGGTAAATGCATCACTCCTGTCTTTTACATTTACATTGAACATGTATTTCAAGATCCACTGCGAAACATTCACAAAGAAATTGGTAAGCGGCGAGAATAGTGTATGAAAGAATTGCGCAACGGGTGCAAAGAAACTCAGCAGTGTATCGTTCTTCGCCCTGAATATGGCTTTCGGTAAAAATTCACCAAATAGTAAAACCACCATCGCAGAGATCAATGTATCAAAACCAAGTTTCAGGTATTCATTCTGAAAATGGAATTTAGTGAGCAACGTGATCCAGATCGTTTGCTGCATCAATTGGTGTATCAGCAAACCATAAATTACAAGGAAGAGGTTCAGCCCGATCAAACAGGTTCCGATAAAACGTGCGGGGTGTTCAATAAAATTGGATAAGATCAAACCACTTTTCCTTCCCTGTTTTTTCTTCAGCTCAATGCTCAGCCGGTTCGCAGAAACGAACGCGATCTCGTATCCCGCAAAAAAACCGATCAGGATCAATGTTACGCCTATCCAGATAAGGGTATACAGCTCACTCATAATGGAAAATTACAGAAAAATCCGTTGCTGTTGCGTTCTCAAAGCATTTCACGCAAAGACGCCAAGGTGCTAAGTCGCAAAGAAGGGACTTGTGAATTCTCTCCTTTGCGTCTTAGCATCTTGGCGCCTTGGCGTGAAACAAACACAAGTGCCCTGTAAAAACAGGGCACGGACCGATAATTAACAACATGAGAAAATCGGCTGTGTGAGATCTGTAGAATATTGAATGCTGAACAAGGAATTTTGAATGTTGAAGTGGGTTGCCGACTTTTGAGAATGATCAAAAAAGCGGAGATCATCCTTCAATATTCAAAATTCTTTGTTCAGCATTCGATATTCCGCAGGATGTTCAGCATTCAATATTCCGAAGGCCTTATTTAAAATCAACCGTACAATTCGTACACTTCATATCGATCTTCAGTCCTTTACCATCACCTACGGTTGCTGTGAACCTGGCGGGACCGGTGCCTTCGTTGCCCCATACTGTACCACGTGCCAGGTTGCCTGTGACATAAACATTATCGAACCTTGAAGCAGCTGCGGGTGCAGTAGTAGCTACGATTGTGCCGCTCACTTTGTTCTTTTCGTCTGCAGCCGCGGTTGTCTTTTCTTCTTTTACTTCTTTCTTTTCAAAATTGCCGTATACGGAACTGTATCTTCCTGTAAAGTCTACAGAGTAACTTTTTGTTTCGCGGAGCGGGATACGGATGTCGGCGTATTTATCATCTATTTTAATAAGGCTCAGTGCAGGGCCCACTTTCCTGATCTTCATGTCTGCGTTCATACCATCCACTTCCAGTGATCCATTCAGTTTGGTGATGCGGAGATTGCCATAGGCTTTTCTGCCGCTTACTTCACCGGCTTCTTCCAGTTCATAATCATCGCTGGTGCTGCGCATAATGATCTTTTTAACGGCGGCCATTTCGATGGTAGAAGATTTGCTTTCAATATCAAGGTCATCAATATTCTTTGCGCTGAAGCGGCCATTGCTGAATTCTATCTCTGCTGTTTTTACATCGCCTATATTGGCATTTGAATACTTGGAACGGAGAACCAGTTTGCCGAGGTTATCTGCTTCCAGGTTACCATTGGTGATATCTACGTTTGCATCACCAATACCTGCAGGAAGTGTTACATCAGAATATTTGCTTTCAATATCTAATTTGCTTCCGGCCGGAACGGTAATGGTTACAATTCTTTTCAGGTTGGCTTTGGTGCCGATATTCTGCCCGTTGCCATTAAAGACTGCAACTCCACCGCTACCACCGCTGCCGGATGAGTTGAAAAGCACACCTGGAGATGAATAGGATGATAAACCATTACTGCTAACGCCACCTGATTTTATTTTAACAGAAGAACCCAGTGTTTTTAAAGAGAGATTTACTTTTTCCAGCCACTCATCGTCAGTTAATTTGGTTTCACCATCATAGTAGATAGTGGTGGTTATTTTTACTTTGGGCTGGTCCCATGTTTTTACAACGATGTCGCGGGAAGCATTTTCAATATAGATCTCGGATGTTTTGCTCACAGCGATCTCTTTACTTACTTCTTTTGATTTGAGATCATGATCCTTAAAATCTTTACCGGAATAAAAATTTCCGTCAGAAGAATAAGTATAACCGTTGCCGATAGTAGTTGCTACCACAGGAGCTGAAGATTGTATGGCGTTCAGTGATTGTGCAGCAGGAGCATTGGTTGTATATCCGGAAGCTGACTGTTGAGCCGTAGCCATAGATGCTGTGCCCAGTAACAGGCAGCCCAATAAAGTATTACGCATAATTGTTTTCATTTAATAAGATGTTTAGAGATTCAGGAAATAAGTTTTGGTTGAGTCAACGGGACCGCGGCTTTGTTTATAGCGGTTATTGGTTTTGTTCATTTCGGTTTGTAACTGTTTGAGGGTATTGAGTTTTTGTTGATACAGGTTAATAAGCTGATCCAGTAACTGGTCATTCATGCCGCGCTTTGCAATGTCTGATTTGATCACTTTCTCATCTTTCTCCATTTGCCTGATCTGTATTTTGAAATCAGCAAAGTATTCCGGTGATTCGGCGTACATCGGCATACTGCTAACCCTGTCGCGCTGCAGGTTGATCACCTGTGTAAAACTGTTTTCGAGATTCCGGAGGTTGGTCAGTGTCTCCTGGCTGTTTACAGGTGGTTGCGTGCTGCGTGCAGCGGGTTTGTGGTTTATATGCGCAGTTGTTTTGGCATTAACAACAGCGTCATTTTTTTCAATAACTACCGGATCTTTTTTAACAGGATCGGGTGTTACGGTTGGTTTCTTATCTGTTGAAACTGTTTCTACCTGAACGGTTTTCTTTTCACTGAACACATACCAGGCGCCGATGCCTGCGAGGGCAAGGATACAGGCAGCCACTGCCCAGCGCGTGATCATTACGATCACGGGGCGTTTCTTCTCTGCCTGTGAAGCCAGCTGGATCTTCTGCCAAACCTGTGGACGGGGCTCATCCATGTATTTGTAATTGCCTGGTTATTCTTTCTTTTAAAAGTTGCCTTGCTCTATGGTACTGGCTTTTGCTGGTTGATTCAGATATTCCCAAATGGTCGGCTATGTCTTTGTGACTATAGTCTTCCACCACAAAAAGATTAAATACCTGCCGGCAACCCTCCGGTAAACCTTTTATTTCTGTGTGGATGATATCGAAACTCACGGTCTTCCACCATTCTGTTTCATCATCGGCTACATTGTTTCTTTCATCTTCCCATTCGTTCCAGTAAAAATTCTTTTTGCCGTAACGGATGCACTCATTTACTACGATCCTTTTCAGCCAGCCGCCAAACTGTAAAGGATCTTTCAATTGAACCAGGTTCCGGAAGGCTATAATAAAAGCATCCTGCAGAACATCTTCTGCATCGTTGCGGTTACCTGTCATGCGCGTACAGATGTTAAACATGCTCTTGCTATATTGCCGGTATAGCCAGGCCTGCGCCTCTGTATCGCCCTTGCAGGCCTTTCTCACAACAGCCGTTTGTATGGTGTTAGCCTGTTCCAATAGTTCTCGGTATAAAGAGGGAGGAGGATGTAAAAGGTTGGAAAGGAGGAGGAAAAATTTTGGTCCCGCATGTGCGGGAGGGAGATTTTGGAATTGTTCGACAAATCTCCCTCCCGCACATGCGGGACCAAAATGGCCCTACGAAAGGTCCATAAATGGTTTATTCTGCAAGATCCCCTCGATTTTTACCAGCACTTCGTCTGAAAGAACGGTTAATGCATCCAGCGCTTTGAGGTTTTGTATGAGTTGTTCCGGTTTGGTTGCACCGAGGATGGCGGTGGTAACGTTGGGGTTTTTGATGGCCCAGGCGATGGAAAGGGCGGCTAAGGAAACGCCTAATTCATCTGCGAGGGTGGCGAGTTTTTTGGCTTTTTCCAGTTTGGAGTCCTGTATCCAGCGGTTCTTCAGCCAGTCGAAACCTTCTATGGCCAGGCGGGAATCTTCGGGGATGCCGTTATTGTATTTGCCGGTTAAGAAGCCTGCGGCTAATGGACTCCAGATAGTGGTGCCCAGGCCCACATTCTTAAATACGGGCAGGTAATCCTGTTCCATTTTAAAACGTTCGAACATATTGTACTGCGGCTGCTCAACCGTTGGGGCGATGAGATGGTATTGATGCGCCACCCTGTGCGCCTCCATAATTTCTGCGGCGCTCCATTGGCTGGTTCCCCAGTATAGGATCTTTCCCTGCTGAATCAGGTTGTGCATGGTCCACACCACTTCTTCTATAGGCACGCCGGTATCGGGGCGGTGACAGAAATAGAGATCCAAATAATCGGTCTGCAATCTGCCCAACGCTTCATGGCAGGCTTCTACCAGGTGTTTGCGGCTGAGGCCGGTCTGGTTGGGTTTGTTCTCTTTTCTCCAGCCAAAATATACTTTGGAAGAAAGGGTGTAGGAGGTCCTGTCCCAGTTCTTGTTTTTCAACACCCGGCCCATCATGTTCTCGCTTTCGCCAAAAGCATATCCTTCGGCGTTATCAAAAAAGTTGATGCCGTTATCATAGGCAAGGCCCATCAGTTCATCGGCGCTGTTATCGTTGATCTGTTTGTGAAAGGTTACCCAGCTTCCATAACTCAGTACGCTAAGCTGTAAACCGGTGCGGCCCATTCTCCTGTATTCCATGGTTTGTTTTTTTAGGAAAGCAAGTTAAGGGATGTTGAGGGATGTTGGAGGGGCTTGATGCTGGATACTTGACACTGGATATTGGATGACGGATACGAGCTCACCTAAAAAATAAGTAGCGTTCTTTTTAAAACTGAACATCTATAACGGTTAAGGGCCGCGATGTATGATCTATTTCGATCGAAATCGAAATAAATCATAATATTTTGCGATTACAATCGAAAAATGTTATGATGATAGTT
>JAQBNJ010000374.1 GCA_028288645.1 Sediminibacterium sp. | reverse complement strand
CAATTCACTCCCCATCCCGAAAGATGATGCGGATGCTTCATTTGCAGCGGCGATGTGTATCGGTTGTGGTGCATGTGTGGCGGCTTGTAAGAACAGCAGCGCGATGTTATTCTTAAGCGCCAAAGTTTCTCATCTCGCTTTGTTACCCCAGGGAGAACCTGAACGCAAGAGTCGTGTTGTGAATATGCTGGCGCAAATGGATAAAGAAGGTTTTGGTTCATGTACCAATACGGGTGCATGTGAAGCAACCTGCCCGAAAGAAATTTCATTGGTAAATATTGCGAGGTTGAATAAGGAATATTTGGTGGCGAGTTTGACTGATAATAAATAAACGTAAAGTGAATTCATAATAAGTAAAAGCCTGCTTCAAATGAATGCAGGCTTTTTGTTTAAACATTTTGTTCCATCGGAACAATTGGTGGGTAGCGATTTTAAAAAGGCGATTGATTACGTTCCTTAGGAACGTTTGGTGGCGGCATATCACGGAACGTTCCTACGGAACGAAGAACTCAAGCATGTAAATTCTTCTACCCAAAGAATGTTCCTACGGAACAAAAACCTTAGCCAAATAACATTTACATTAGGGCTGGGTTTAATAGCTCAGACCACTACAAGTGTTAGTCCTGATTAATTTACCTTTGTTTTTCAACTACTACTTATGTCCTATACCGTTCCCGCACACACAAGAATCGGCCACGTACATTTGAAAGTTTCCGATCTTGATAAAGCTTTATCCTTTTACCAGGGTTTATTGGGTTTTGAACTGATGCAGAAATACGGAACCCAGGCTGCATTTATTTCAGCGGGCGGCTACCATCATCATATCGGCTTGAATACATGGTACAGCAAAGATGCCAAACCCGCACCTGTGCATGCGCCGGGATTGTTTCATACTGCTATCCTCTATCCTACCCGCAAAGACCTCGCGATGATATTGCAGCGATTGATCGATGCGAAATATCCATTAACGGGCGCATCTGATCATGGTGTTTCGGAGGCATTGTATTTGGATGATCCTGATGGTAATGGTGTTGAATTGTATTGGGATAGACCCAGAGAATCATGGCCCATTGATTCAAATGGAAACTTACAAATGGTAACCGAGCATCTTGATCTGCAGGATCTGTTGAAGGAGATAACCCGTTAACTTCTATCGGCAACTCTCTGTGTAACTCTGTGCTCTCTGAATCTCTGTGGTGAAAAAAAATTGAATTGCACGATGCTGCTATCGAAGCGAAGGCTTTACCACAGAGACACAGAGGGCACTGAGTTACACAGAGGATTAACTAACGATGCTGATCGATCAGGATCACATTCCCATCAGGGTCGGAAAACATAAAACCTGCCGGGCCGCTTGTTGTTTCATCTGCTTCACTCGCTAACGCGATCCCTTTTATTTTTAGTTGCTGTTGAATTTCCCTGACATCATCAAATGATTCGATATTGTTGGCGTTCTCATCCCAACCCGGGTTAAAGGTTAAGATATTATTTGGAAACATTCCCTGGAACAGGCCGATGAGTGCATTCTCATTTTTCAGGATGAGATAATTCTTATCAAGGCCACCGGCAAAGACAGCAAATCCCAAATTTTCATAAAACGCTTTTGAAGCATTAATGTCCTTGACACTAAGGCTTACAGAGAATGCACCTAATTTCATTTTATTTGATTTTAAATAATGAATTATTTTTTGATGTCTAATTCTTAACTATTCACTATTAATTATTAATTGTCCTCAACTACATCCCCAATTTAAACAGGTTGATCTTCTGTTGCTCCGGCGTTGTTACAACGATATTAGCAGGTCCCATCTCCTTGTAATTCTCCAAACCATCCTGTTTCAGCTTTTCAATTTTTCCTTTCATGTCAGCTGCAAAAAACGTGATAGTAGGGTCGGTAAAACTTTCCGTCTGGTGCAATCCAACAATCGCGAGCCCATCTGAAAGTATTGCCCAGGGATAATGACTTGACATTTTAGACAATGTTTGAAATCCCAGTTTTTCCCAGAATAAAATGGATGCATCCAGGTCTTTTACCGGCATCGCAAACTCTCCGAACATTCCGCAAACCTGGTTTGCATATTTTTCCGGTTTTGTATAATCTTGCGGCGACATCGTAAGCATTGTGGGCCCTTTAGGTTGCATAAAACCATCCGGAATATGTATCAGGCTGATATTAGCGCCATCTGGTGTGCGTAAAAGATATTTCCTTACAAAGTCAGATGGTTTGGGGATCTCAGCAAAAACGAGCCCCACATCTTCGATCAATTTAACTGATGCCTCAATATCCTTTACGTAATATGTCAATGCTATATAAGGCTTATCATCCTTCCGCAACATCATCAGCAGGGCGCCATCAGAAACCTGTATCCATGGGAATGGGAAATCACTGCGCATAATTTCATCAAATCCAAGTTTTTTATAAAAAGCCGATGATGTGTCTAAGTCGGGAGTGGTTATGGTAATGGCTGTAACTTCTCCGAGTATAGGTGTTGGTAAATTCATACGATTTATTTTTCCATTAGTTGCTTAATCATAGTGAGTGCCGCATCCCATCCTGCCATCGAATCTTCATAGTCTTTTTCACTGACAGGATCGGTAAATTCTTCTGTAATTTTCAGGACCGTTTTTCCATCCTGTTCATCCAATGAATACGTGATCCTTGCCATTACCTCATCCAGTTCTTCAGGATAATACAAACTATGCTGCAGGAATTTTTCCGGTTCGATATCGAGGATCATTCCATTGGTCAGCAGGGATCCATTAAGCGCCTGCCAACGGAAAGAGGACCCAACCTGCCAGTCAGAAACGTATTGGCCTCCCATTTGCCTTGTAAACACCGGATCAATGAACATACCCCAAACTTTTGATGCGGGGGCATTGATAAGGATCTCCTTTATAACAATGGATGATTCACTCATGCAGTTTGTATTTGCTTAGGCGTAGTTCTTTTCAATACCAACGCGGTGATGAGGGTAACGATCACTCCAACAGGCAGGATCTCTATGTATGTCATCAATATAACAAACAAAGGATTCTTGTACCATTCTCTCATCTGTGCCATATCAGCTGTTTTCCTGGCAAGTTCCGCTGCACTGATGCCGCTGGATTTTGCTTTGGCGATCATCACCGCAGCATATTTATCCATAAAATCAGGTATGAAGCAATAGTAATTGATCAGCCAACCGATCACATAGATGGTAGAAGCGATCAAAGAGATAAAAAGGCCGATCTTAAATGCTTTCCCGAAATTGATGACCCCGCCATTGTGTTTATCGCGGAAGGACTTAACGCCCACAAAGATCATCGCGAAAGCAATGATCATGGCAGAATAACCATAGATCATACCGCCTTCAAAATCTCCTTTGGCGCAAAAATAACCGGTGGAGAAGGCCATCATAGCGGTAACGATCACCCCGGCGATGATACCATAAACAAGAATTACTTTTTTCATTTGATCAGGTTTTGGTTTGAGACGTAAAAATCAACCCACTTTTTAATTTCCCCCTCATACTTTCGGGTGATTTTATCATTCGCAACCGGTTTTCATACCAAAGTATGATATATCAGGGTATCAAACCTATGCGTTTTGCTTTTTCGACGGCCTGTGTCCTGCGTTGCACATCCATTTTCTCGAATATTTTTGAAGAATGTGTTTTGATCGTGTTGAGCGATACAAATAATTGCCTGGCGATCTCCTGGTTACTCAACCCTTCTGCCATCAGTTGCAATACTTCCAGCTCCCTTTTGCTCATGCCAAGATCCTCGAGTGCTTTTTCATTCAGCACAAAAGGAATAGCCGGATCGGTGTACAGGTATTTTTCAACCACTACCGTTTCCACTTTGGGTTTGGTGAGTTTGATGGCCAGCCAGATGCCCAGCGAGGTAAAAATAATGGCGATGGCCCCTGCATAGATCTCGAAGGAATGTTCAAAGATCACAAAACGCAACTCGAGCCAGTTGAGCAGGAATACCAAAGCGCCGAGGCAGGCGCCATACAGAAGATTGGTCTTGTTCCTTGCTAACAGTTTACTGATCATGCCTCTTTTTACCATTTGGGTTTGATGAAATATAAAGATATCCCGTCGGGATCTGAAAAATGCAGGAACTGCCCGCCTTCTTCATTTCTTTCGGTAATGCTGATTGAAAGATCGGCTAAGGCGTTTTTTGTTTCTTCCACATTATCCATGCTAAATCCAATGGAGATATTAGGTGATCCTGTTCCATCTCCACCCGGATGCAAACCAATCACCATACCAGGCGCAAGCACCTGCGCATAATGATCGCCCCAGCGATTTTTCAATGTGAATCCGATCGATTGGTAGAAAGTTATGGAACTATCCATATTCTTTACCTTGATGGTGAGGTTGGTGTCTTTGATCATAAAAATTGATTTTAGCGAAGGACAGCACACGGATACGCGGATGTTGCGGATCAGCACTGATCAGATCCGTTTTAATCTGCCTAATCCGTGTCATCTGCGTGCCATTCTACTCCGTAATTTTGCATCCATGTCAAATACTTATTTCCAATTTAAACAATTTATCATACACCAGGAAAGCTGTGCGATGAAAGTGTGTACAGATGCCTGTTTGTTTGGCGCATGGGTGGCGGAAAAAGTTGAAGGAGGGCCGATGGCAGTTGACAGTATATTGGATATCGGGGCCGGGACGGGCTTGTTAAGCCTGATGATCGCTCAAAGATCGGGTGCGAGGATAGATGCGGTAGAACTGGATGAGCATGCAGCGATACAGGCATCCGATAATTTCGAATTGAGTAAATGGAAAGAAAGACTGCAGTTGATACAGGGCGATATCAAAACGCTTCACCTGGGAAAGAAATATGATCTCATCATTTCCAATCCCCCTTTTTTTGAAAATGATCTTAAAAGCGCCGATGCGCAGAGAAACCTGGCTCTACACAGCAATGAATTGAGCCTGCAGGAATTACTGGATGCAATAAAAAAACATCTCGCAGAGAATGGAAAATTTGCAGTGCTCCTTCCCTATCATCGTAAACTTGAATTTGAAAAACTGGCTTTTGAAGAAGGATTCTTTATGGAAGAAGAAATCTCTGTTAAACAAACACCGGTGCATAATTTTTTCAGGGTTATGTTTTTATTTGGGAAAGAACCTGGGATTGCAAAAGCAGATTCCCTTACGATACGTGATGGTGAACAATATACTTCTGCGTTTATTGATCTGTTAAGGGAATATTACCTGAAATTGTGACTGTCACTAAGGTCAAAAATTTTCAATAAAAGAAAAACGAAGAGAAGAAGTGACCCCGAAATACGGGAATGCTTATTTTCTTCGTTTCTCTTCTATTGAAAAAAACAAAGTTGAATAGGCAACTATTGTTTAGTGATTCGCATAATCAGCCAGGTACTGAAACTCCGCTGTTAATTTACCTTCACGTAAGATCGTTGCTCTTTCAATCGCCGCGCTGCCGCCTTTGCGGATATCATCGAGTACATACTTGATCAGTTGTTCGCCGAAATAACGGCTCGCATCGCGTGGTAATTCATTAGGGAGATTGCCTACCGCCATCACATCTACACTGTCGGGCAAGTAAGGTTCAGTTTGTGTGCCGGTTACTTTATCAACTCCATAAACCGGTTCATCAATCGTTCCATCGCCGTAGTTGCAGGGGATACTGCCATTCTTATCATCGGTAATATCAGCGATGGTTTGTATCCTGAAATCCGGTCGCTGCAGAGTTTCCATTGAAAACAACCTGGGTATGCTTTGCTCCCAGTAAACACCGTTCATCAATATATTGGTATGCGCGCAATAATCTTCAAACACACATCGATACGACCCGGCATTCGTATGAAAATCTTCCCGGTTGTATGTATTGGTTTCTTTATGGCGGTATAGATCCCTTCCTTTTAAATGCACATACACCGGGTATTCAAATTCGCGTTGCAGGTATTCGTCGGGTTCTACTTCCTGCACATCCATCAGGTTCATGATTTCAAGAATGCCATGAGCCACGCGCCCGCTCCCGGTTACGGCTATTTTGATGCGTGGAAGTTTCAATCCAAAATAAGTATGGATCAATTCGCGGTAATCTTTTACTTCTGCCACCCGTCCCAAATGATACGCAGCTGTACGGTTACCATGCGCCATGATTCCGTTATGTGCACCCACAATTCCTGCAAAAAATCCAAAACCAATGATGCGTTGCCCATCTTCATGCTCCAGGCATTCATAATCCACCAATGAAATGCCCTTATCCATCATCGCATGCATCAGTTCCTTATTATGCGGCTGTTTTTTACGCGTATGAGAAAAGAACAGGTATTTTTTATGCGCGATCAGTTGCCCAACGGGTATTTCTTTGATACCGAGTAACAGGTCGCAAGCGCCGAGATCTTCGGTCACTTCTATACCGGCTTGTATGTATTCTTCGTCTGTAAAACATCTATCAACCGAACTTTGTACCAGGATCCTGATATCCGGAAAATGTTTCACCAACCATTTGCACTGCGACGGCACCAGCGCCACGCGGTTATCTGCAGGAACTTTTCCCTCTCTAATAAGGCCGATGACAAGCATTGTGGTATTTTTGTGCAAGATAGTGCTTTAAGGAAGCTTGTGCTTTTAAGAAACGTTTGGAGTTTGTGGTTTGGGGTTTGTGGTTCAGTATGTTCCGGCACACTAACAGAATTCCCGCAATAACAACTCCAAAGAAATAGGAAATATCTGGAGTTTATGATTGGGTCCTCAGAGTTCAGTATGCTCTAATACACAAACAGAATTCCCCCATAAAACAACCACAAACCACAAACTACAAACCACAAACCAATAATGAACTATTTCGAACTATACAACATCCCGGTTTCCCTCCATCCCGACCAATCCCTCGTGAAACAGCGTTTTTATGAGCTGAGCCGGAAATACCATCCCGACCTGCATAGCCTGGCTGCTATTGATGAACAGGCGGATATACTGGAAAAAGCATCGCAGGTGAATATGGCATACAAAGTGCTGGTACATCCTGATGAGGTGATCAAATATGTGTTGCAGTTGAAAGGATTGCTGGAGGAAGAAGAAAAATACCAGTTAACACCCGATTTCCTGGCGGAGATGCTCGACCTGAATGAACAGGCCCTCGATGTATCAGAACAGGCGGATGCTGACCGGTTAACCCAAACCATTCACGATTTTCAAAACAAGATCTATGAACCTGTGGAAACGATTGTGGCAAATTATCAGGAAGGTATTACTACCGAAAAAGAATTGCTGCAAGTAAAAGAATATTACTACCGCAAAAAATACCTTGACAGGATTTTGGCGGGATTGAAATGAGCACGAACAATTTGCGCATATATACTATCCTCCTAAAAAAGGGTCATACTATTTGTACAACTACTGCCTGTTTGCCATGTTATGTGTGTTTAAAATTGTTGCCGGAATGGAGTATATTTAAGCGGACGTTAACAGTGGACACTGATCGAATTAATTGTAGAAAACTGTTCAGACCAACCACGCTTTCAGCTTTTGACCTACACAACCAGTTACTTAGTTATGAATAAAAAAATCATCCTGTCTTTCTTTTTGTGTGCCGGGCTTTTACAGGCTAACGCACAGATGCCTCCGGCCAACGCGCCTATGAGTTCCTATAAAAAGTCGCTTCCTATGCCGGATTACATTGCAAGGGCCTTCACTAACGGCACACGCAATCTTAATGGCAGGCCCGGGAAAAAATACTGGCTTAATCATGGCCGCTATACTATCGCCTTAACTGTTAACCCGCCGCAAAATACAGTCACGGGAGTTGAACAGATCACCTGGTTTAATGAGAGTCCCGATAAGCTGGACAGTTTAAACATGAAACTGATCATGAATACGCATCGCGGTGCTGCAAGGGGCGCAACTGCTAATCCCCAGGCCGGTATCCAGGTTGATGAAATAACGGTGAACGGTGTTAAAACTGCATGGAACAACGACTCGGTTTCGTCAACCAATTATATGATGGCGCTTCAGAAACCGTTGGCTAAGCACGATTCGGTCAGGTTCAATATCAGGTGGCATTACCAGTTATCCAGGGGCAGGGGCCGTGAAGGTATTATCGACCCAACTACTTTTTACATCGCTTATTTTTATCCGCGCGTATCGGTATATGATGATTACAAAGGATGGGACGTACAACCCTTTGGCGGCGGACTTGAATTCTATAACGACTTTAATGATTACAACCTGAGTGTAACCGTTCCGAAAAATTTCATTGTTTGGGCAACCGGCAATTTCCGCAACCCGGATGAAGTGCTGTCGGCTGATGCGGCAAAGAGATTTCAAACATCGCTCACCAGCGATTCAACTATCCATGTAGCCGGCGCGAAGGACCTGGCCAATAAGACTGTTACAGCTCAAAATACCAGCAACACCTGGAAGTTTACGGCCAGTAATGTAAGTGATGTGGCCATTGGTATCAGCGATCATTATAATTGGGATGCCGGTAGTGTTGTAACCGATGATCAAACCGGCCGGCGGGTAAGCATGCAGGCAGCTTACCAGGACACCATGCGTGATTTTCAGCAGTCTGTTCAATTTGGCCGCTATTCGCTGCGCTACTTTTCGAACGACTGGCCCGGCGTTCAATACCCGTATGAAAAATCAATTGCTTTCCAGGGTTTTGCCGATATGGAATTTCCCATGATGATGAATAACAGCCACCAGGCCGACCTGGGATTTGCGCAGCTGGTGCAGGATCATGAGCAGGCGCACACTTATATGCCTTTCTATATGGGCACCAACGAAAGCTTCTATGCTTTTATGGACGAAGGCTGGGCCACCACCTTTGAATACCTGATAGGCCTTACGGAAAAAGGCAAAAAAGGAGCTGATGATTTCTATAAATCGTTTCGCGTTAACCGCTGGATACACGGGCCGCATACACAGGAAAACCCGGTAATTACACCATCGCCTTATGTTACTTTTGCCGCAGGAAGCAATTCTTATGGCAAGGCATCGTTAAGCTACCTGGCTTTAAAAGATATGTTGGGTGATGAACTGTTTAAAAAAGCCCTTCATACCTATATGAACAACTGGAACGGAAAGCATCCGCTTCCGTGGGATTATTTCAATTCAATGAGTGCGGGATCGGGTAAGAAACTGAATTGGTTTTTTGAGAACTGGTTCTTCACGCCAAGCTATATTGACCTCGGACTGGAAAGCACCGTGCAAACAAAGAGGGGTTATAGCTTGTCAGTAAAAAACATAGGAGGCTTTGCTGTACCGTTCGATGTGAATGTAACATATACCGACGGCAGTATGGATGTCTTCCATCAAACCCCTGTCGTGTGGAAAAAAGATCAAAAAATTACTGCGGTTACTATCAGGACAACAAAAACAGTTAAGTCAATTACGCTGGATGGGGGGATTTTTATGGATGCGGATGAAAAAAACAACACCTGGACAAAATAGAAGTGCCCCTGCATCATCCTCATGCAGTTGTTGGTTGCTTGGCTAACAACCCGTCATG
>JAQBNJ010000363.1 GCA_028288645.1 Sediminibacterium sp. | reverse complement strand
TTACTTTTTCTTCTAAGCTCATATCAATGTGTTTATTTGTTTTCTTTTAATTGGGTATCCTTGAATTTTTTATAAAAATCCTTTGCAAAGTTTTTCATGTCATCCACCAGTTCTTTCTGTTGCGTGGCGCGAAGGTAAGTGTCGGCCATGCCCATCATGGTTTGGTAATAAAAATCGGCCATTTCATCAACCATCATGTCTTTTGTCCACAGGTCGATGCGCAAAGCGCTTTTATCGGCGCCGTCCCAGAAAGCCACCATCATCGATTTGGCGGGTTGCATCATATCTGCCGAGCTGTCGCTGGCGGTCCATTGTATCTGTTGCGGAACTTTGTTTTCGTCTAATTCTATTTCTATTGAAATGTTTGATTTGTGCATTGTTTTTTTCTGGTCTTTTGTTGAGAAGAGGCAAAAGTAAGTAAGATAGGGGATACTGGTAACAGGATACTGGGTACTGGATACTGGATACTGGATGCTCGATACTGGATACTGGATACTACCTGGCGGCGTTCGTAATGTTTTGCCATAACGCGTCGGCCGCTTTATCCCAGCTGAATTTTGCCGCCTGTTCCTTACCCGCGGCGATCAGGGAATATCGCAGCGATTCATCTTTGTAGAGGTCCATCATGTGTTTGGCAATTGCCGTGGGGTCTGAAGGATCTGCATAGAGCGCCGCATCGCCGCCTGTTTCGGGCATGCTGCTGGTATTACTTGTGATGACGGGCACTTCGGCTTGCATCGCTTCAATGATGGGCAAGCCAAATCCTTCAAAAAAAGAAGGATAAACCAATGCATAGGCAGAAGCTGTTATTCTTGCCAGTTGATCATCAGGCAGATGATCCAGTAATACCACATCATCGCGATAGCGATAGCTATTTAATTTGGTGAGGATATCTTCATAATCCCATGCCAGTCTTCCGGCCACCAGTAACTTCATATTACTCTGCTGCCGTTTTTTAAACAGGGAAAATGCTTTGAGCAGGTTCATCAGGTTTTTCCTGGGATGGATCCCTCCGGTAAAAAGAAAATATTCCCTTCCGTCAGCAAAACTTTCTTTTACTTCTTCCCTCTCAAACCAGGAGAAAGGCACAAAATGTTCCCGCGCCGCGCCACTTACCACGCTGATCTTCCTTCCTGGTATTTTATAGCGGTTGATGATATCCTGTTTTGTAAATTCAGATACCGCAACAATGCTTTTTGCTTTTACAAGAAATTTTTTGGTGAACAGTTGATAATACCTGCGGTGATACCAGGGAATAAATTTTGGAAAATGAATAAAAGCAAGATCATGCACGATCAATACCTGTGGAATGCGGGTACTGAGACTGCAAAAACCATAAGGCTGCAACCAGGCATCTACTTTATACGGTCGTAAAGCAGCCGGTGTTTTTACATTGTACCAATAAAAAAAAGCCAGCGGGTGGCGCGCAGGTGGCGGAACAATAATGGCTTTTACATTGGATGCATAGATAAACTGCCGGTCGAATGAACGGTCGAAAACAAAAATGAATTCATGTTCAGGATGTTGCTTCACTATCCGGCTCAATACTTCATTGGCATAATGCCCGTAACCCTCCAACCGGTCTTTCTGCAGGAATATGGCGTTAACAGCGATGCGCATAGACCGCAAAAGTAATGGCTGTATGGTTTGAAATGTTAAATTAAACAAATAAGGAAAAAACATAACCTGTTTTCCCGAAATTGTACCCTTATGAGAAAACTTATCCTGCTGATCCTGCTAGTTATTGCCGGAACCGCGTATGGGGCCGATTCGCTTCAGGTTGACTTAAACACAAGGGTTTTGAAACAAGGCGATACGCTTGAATTCAAATGCACGGTAGCCAATTTTGCCAAACTGAAATTACAGCGCGCCACTTTGAATGTATGGATAGATGATGTTGTAACACATAAACGCTGGAAATTCCGTTACCCTATGATCAATGGAGAAACTTCCGCGGCACTTACGCTTGGTGATAAAATACCTGATGGCCACTATGCTGTAAATTTTTTGGTACAGCCAGGCTTTTTCAGGATCAGCGGGGAGATACAGCAACATAACCGCCACGATACCGGGATCAATTATATGATGTTCTTCAAAAATAAAAAAGGCGCTTATTTCGATCGTGTGCATGTTGAGAAAGGCGGTGATTTCCGTTTAAAAAGTACCCTGTTCGAAGATTCCGCTTATTTTATTTTTACGCCGAACATAAAGGTCAGCAACAACTACCTCGTTATTGATATTGAAACGCCGCTGGATTCGGCATTTGTTCCTGTTTTACAGAAAACACATTTTATTACCGTTGGTAACAGTCGTGCGATGCCCGCCGGTAAAACCGATACCTCTTCTTATGTGTTTTCAGATGTTGAAGTAAACCAGGGCACACTCCCAGGCGTAACGGTTAAAACAAAACTAAAAACAAAGGTTCAGCAGTTTAATGAAGAATATTCGAACGGATTATTTGATAACCCGGAAGCGCTCATTTTTGATGGTATTGAAAGCACCCAGATAGAACGCTCTATTGATATTTTTCATTTCCTGATGGGAAGGGTTGCAGGGCTCGACGTTGATGCGCTTGGAAATGCCACCTGGCGCGGGCATGGTGTAGAGTTCTTTATTGATGAATTTCCGTTCGAAGCACGTGATATCTTTTTTATTTCTCCCTTAGATGTGGCCATGATCAAAGTGTACAGGCCGCCCTCACATATATCAGGCAACTTTTCAAACCAGGGGGGATCCATTGCTATTTATACCAAGCGCGGGGCTTACCTGACCAAAAGAAATTCAAGACACAATTTTATTGTTCACGGATATAACCGGCTTGAAGACAGATGGGAGTTTTGAATTTTGAGGTAACCCGACCGATCTGGAAATATATTTTAATAATGAAAGAACATCCTTGTTTTTAACGGACATTGCATCCTGATTATGAAAAAAATTTCGCTGATCCTGTTGCTTGCATTTACCGGAACGGTGTATGGTTCCGATTCGTTGCGTATAGAGCTCAATACAAGAAAATTTGTAAAAGGTGATACGCTCGATTTTAAATGTACCATACCCAATTTTGCTGAATTGAAATTACAGCGCTCTACATTAAATGTATGGATCGAAGATATTGAAAGAACACATCGCTGGAAATACCGTTATCCAATTATCAATGGCGAAGTATCGGCAGCATTGGCCATTACCGATAAAATACCTGATGGACGTTATGCAGTTAACTTCCTGGTACAGCCGGGATTTTTAAAAGTAACCGGCGAAGTGGTTGCCCATGATAAAAAAGATACGAGTATCATGTATATGATGATGCTTAAAAATAAAAAAGGAACATACATAGACAATACACCTGTTACAACAGAAGGCACTTTCCGTTTAAAAAGCACCTTGTTCCTCGATTCTGCTTTCTTTGTTTTTGCACCGGCGAATAAAGCGAAGCGCAATTATCTCGCCATCGCCATTGAAACATTGCTCGATTCTGCTTTTGTACCGGCATTGTATGAAACACATTTTATTACCGTTGGCGATGTTGCTGCGCCTGGCGGAAAAAAAACAGATACCACACAGTACACTTTTAATTCCGAAGAAACTGATAACCTCTTACCCAACGTAACCGTTACAACAAAATATAAATCAAAAGTGCAGCAGTTCGATGCGGAATATTATTCGCATGGATTGTTTCAGAACGAGGGCGCTATTGTGTTTGACGGGATCGAGAAAAAAGACATCGCCCGTTCATCAACCATCATGCAGTTTATTGTAAGTAATGTTACCGGCTTAGTAGAAGATCCGGATGGCGGCATCTTCTGGCGACAGCAGCCGGTTCAATTTTATCTCGATGAATTTGCTGTTTCACCGGAGGACCTTGTTTTTATTTCTCCCGCAGATATCGCTATGATAAAAGCATTCAGGCCACCGGCGCACGTAGGTGGTGATTTCGACCTTGTATCCGGCGCCATCGCTGTGTATACCAAGAAAGGAACTTACCTGAACGACAATAAGTATCGCCATTCTTTTATTGTGAAGGGGTATACGAATTTTGAGAGTAAGTGGCAGTGAGGAATATTGAATAATGAACAAGGATTTTTGAATGTTGAAGTAGGGTTCGAGCACATCGGAACGTCATTGCGAGGCACGAAGCAATCTGTGTTTCAATATTCGAAGTAACTGTAATTCGTAGCTCAGATTGCTTCGTGCCTCGCAATGACGTTCATTAGTATTAACTTACTTAACATCAATTATTTCTTCTGCTTTCCGGCCCACGAATCCATTTTCTTTTCCAATACTTCTAAAGGAAGATTGCCATCTTTTAATATCTCATCATGAAAGGCTGCTATTTTAAAATCGGCACCGAGTTGTTGCTCGTATTTGGTTCGCAGCTCGCGGATTTTTAAGGCGCCGATCTTGTAGCCCAGTGCCTGCGCGGGTATCACCATGTATCTTTCTATCTCAGCCGTTGCGCTTTCTTCGCTGATCTGTTCGTTCTCCATCATGTATT
>JAQBNJ010000343.1 GCA_028288645.1 Sediminibacterium sp. | reverse complement strand
TCGCCGTCGGCATTGGTGACCTCTATAATAAAAGGAATATTCTGCGCGACTGTCTCCCTTTCTACCAGTTTTCGGATGCCTTCTTTTTTTGAAGTACCGGAGATGGGGTTAATTAAGTAAACTATTTTTCTATCACTCATCACTTGTGGAAACCTTTTTGTAAGAATAATGTTGTCCCATGGTCCATGGTCTTTTCACCACTTCAGTAAAGCACTCGCCCAGGTAAACCCACTGCCAAACGCAGCTAAGCAAACCAGGTCGCCCTCTTTTACTTTTCCTTTCTCCCAGGCTTCACACAAAGCTATGGGAACAGAAGCAGCCGTGGTGTTGCCGTACTGTTGAATATTATTATACACCTGTTCATCACTCAATTTTAATTTCTGCTGAACAAACTGGCTGATGCGAAGATTGGCCTGGTGTGGGATCAGCATATTGATATCAGTTGATTGATACCCGTTCGCCTGCAAGGCTTCCATGATCACTTCCGGAAATTTAACCACGGCTTTTTTAAACACTGACTGTCCATCCATAAAAGGAAAGTTCTGCGCTTTGTCGATCATGGCATGGCTCATGAACATTTCTGCGATCGGCGCGTCGTCGAAATCTGCATAATTTTTGTCGGCCCAGTGATTGGCATGGGTGCCGGGATTATACATCGCCAATATCTCTGCTGATTCGCCATCGCTATGGAGATGGGTGCTTAAAATTCCTTGTCCTTCTTTTTCTGTTGGTTGCAATACAACGGCTCCGGCGCCATCTCCAAAAATCACAGAAATATTTCTTCCGCGCGTAGTAAAATCCAAACCGAAAGAATGTTTCTCGGCGCCTACTACTAATATATTTTTATACATCCCGGTTTTGATGAACTGGTCGGCCACACTCAATGCATATAAAAAACCACTGCACTGGTTACGTACATCCAAGGCGCCCACTTCTTTCATTTTCATCGCCCGTTGCAGCATCACACCACAACCCGGGAAATAATAATCAGGAGATAAAGTAGCGAAAACGATAAAGTCTATATCCTGCGCGGTAGTGCCTGCTCTTTCGATCGCTATTTTTGCAGCTTCAGCACCCATGGTAGTGGTGGTTTCTTCCGTACGATGCGCATAACGGCGTTCTTTAATGCCGGTGCGTTCCTGTATCCACGCATCATTCGTATCCATGTATTGTGTAAGGTCATCGTTGGTTACTACGTTAGCGGGCACGTACATACCAATACCGGCTATTTTACTGCGGGGCATGGGCAAGCGGTTTAACTTCGAGGATTGAAGATAGGGAAGTTTGTGGTTTGTGGTTTGGAGTTTGTGGTTAGGTGTCTGTGGTTTGTAGTTGTTTAAAACTATCGGTAACCCTAACTACAAACTCCAAACCACAAACTACAAACGTTTTAACCGAAGCACTTTCTCTAAAAAGTCAGCTGTTTCTTTTTCAACGCTGATAATATCTTTCGATTGAATTGGTGATGCAAGTACATGGCTTCCCGCTTCCGGTATGGCTACCATTCGTTCCTGTTCCGCTGCAGTGCCGAGTGCGGCCATCATTGCCTTCATGGCGGATACTTTTACAACGGGGTCCTGGTGTTCTTCGTCTTTATAATAATAGAGTGTAAGCGTGGGTTGTTTTACTGCGGCGAATGTAGTGGTGTTCATGGTGGTCTCTAATAATTCTTCCAGCTGTACAACTGATTCCAGGCGGTATTGTTTGTTCCAGTATTGTTTGTATTCGGGCGTATCATTTTTTGCGGTATTCAACTTAGATCCTTTTACCAGTCGCGCGATCTGCAATCCCCATGGATTATTTGACAGCCATGCATTGGGATCATTGATGGCAATATTGGGTGAGTACAAAACCAAACCTGCCACTTCAGGATATGCCGCAGCCAATTGCAATGCCAGAGTGCCACCGGTAGATGTGCCCATTAATATTACTTTGTTACCTAATTGTTTGCCGATGGCATACGCCTGCTTTGCAGATTCCCAGAGATTTTCTGCGGTCATATTAAACAGCGCATCAGTTGTATCGATGCCGTGTTGTGAAAGTCTTGATAAGTATAAGTTGCAACCAAATTGCCTCGCAATATTCCGGTGAACAGGATTGCCTTCTTCCTGGCAGGCGCTGAAGCCGTGCAGGTATACGATGGCATATTCTGTTTTTTGTTTGAGAGAATCATTCGCCCAAACAATGCGCGCTTCATTATCCGGTTTGATCTTGTGCTGTGATTCCTGCTGGCTGATAAAAGTTTCCAGGCCATTGCTGATGGCGGGAACATTGGGCATGTCTGTTTTGAAGACAGGCGTAGAAGGTCGCGGCCCCAGCACGTAAATAATTACCAATACAATTACAACAGTGAGGGTTCGTTTAAGGACACGCATGTTAGCTAATTTTATTAAAACTACATAATTATTTCCTGTACCACCATGCCCAGGCGATCAATATTGGATGAAGCAAAAACAATCTCAGCCAAACTACCCATTCGGGGAAACAGAGACCAGGAACACAACCTTTCATTTGTATATGATAAATATGCGCAGGAATAAAAGCCAGTAATAGCAGTATAATACCATATGCAGCCCATTTGCGCGTGGTGTTGAATAAGAGGAAAGTTCCAAAAACGATCT
>JAQBNJ010000332.1 GCA_028288645.1 Sediminibacterium sp. | reverse complement strand
CAGGATCGTCAACGCCCACAGCCTTTATGTATGCCTGGTGTGCAGCAAGATCAGTTGGGTTTGATTCTACTGCAGATTTAAGTTTAGAAAGTTCATCTGCAGTTGGTGGGACCACCACTTTTTTTTGAGGCGCTGTCGCCAATCCCGTTTGTGCATGCAAATTAGCGCCTGCTGCCAAATACAATATGAAGACAGCTATAATAGCGAAACGTTTTTGAATATTTTTCATTTGTTATTAATATTTATTTTGCGCAATAATGTTTTTACCCGCCATTATTCCAACTCTAAATACAATATTTCGATCTTATATCGCCTTGCCCTTCAATAATGAATTGATCATAAGTTCCAGTGAATGCTCATTAGATTCATCAGTGCGGAACTTTGAGAAAACAACATTGCCATTTTTGTCTATCAAAAAATTTACCGGCGCTCCATTTCCATTATCCAAATTCCCTTTGTCACGGCCTTTTGGATCACGCAGGGGTATAAAACTATAGCCACTTTTTTTCATGAAGGGGATCACATATTCATCCTGGTCAGGCACAACATTGAGACCGAGGTAAACGATATCCTGACCCTTGAATTTCTTTAGTACATTTTCAAAATGAGGGAATTCGGCGCGGCAAGGGCCGCAACCGGGAAACCAGTAAGTGATCAGTACCACTTTGCCTTTAAAATCTGATAAGGAAGCAGTACCCGGTTGTAAATATTGGTCCAATGTAAAACCTGTGGCAGGCTTCGCAGCATCGTTGAGTATCTTTATGATATCGTTGTTTACTGCAGCCGCGTTTTTTCCAAGCTTTGCGCCCAACCGTTTCAACTCGCCTCCCATATCGTCCGCTGGTGATTTGGCATAATACCTTGAAAGGGTATCATAAGATGCCTGTGTATTGCCGGCTGCTTCTTCCGCTTTTGCTTTTAAAATAGCGAGGTCCTCATTAAACCCTGAATAAGATGGGATCTTCGTACTATTCAAAATATCCAGCGCTTCACCGGGGTTTTTATCGGCGATCAGTTGTTTTGCCCTGACAATATTTTGCGCCAGTTTAACCTGCCCTGCCCAGTTTTTAAGCCGCGACTCACTGGATTTTGAATTGGTCATTGACTGTGCCAGGTCCAGAGCTTTGGAAGGGTCTGTGCTCAACAGGTAATCAAAACAAGACAACGCACCCGAATAGGACCAAATGAATTTGTCAACCGGGTACTGTGCAAGCAATTGTTCCCAAACAGCCAGCTTTTCTTTTGCATCATTCGACCCGGAGGCCAGCCAGTAAAGCGCCTGGGCGCCCCTTTCATGGGTTGGAAATTTTTTGGCCATATCCAGGCTTAATTTCCGGTACAATACAGGATCACTTTCTTTAAGACTGTTGGCATAATAAAATGCCGGGTCAGGGTTTGATGGGTCGGCCTGCATTGCCATTTCAAGATATTTATGACCGGCTTTAAAATCTCCCCATCTGTCGGCATCACCCCATAGATCCATATATGCATTCGCATGCTTGGGGTCGATAGCAACCGCCTTCAACAACCACGGTTTGGCTTTGGGGCTTTCTGCATGTTCAAATGCATCACCCAATGCAAAAGGGACCACTGCTGTTGCGGGAAATTTCTTCATCCAATCTTCGTACTGTTTTTCAATTGCAGGGTTGGCAATACCAACAGCTTTTATGTATGCCTGATGTGCAACAAGATCAGTTGGGTTTGATTCTACTGCAGATTGAAGTTTGGCAAGTTCATCTGCCGTTGGCGGAACCACCACTTTTTTTTGAGGTGGGGTTGCCAATCCGGCTTGTGCATGCAAATTAGCGCCCGCTGCCAAACACATTACGAAGACAGTTATAAGAGCTAAATACCTTTTAATATTTTTCACTTCTTGTATTTTAAATGTTATTAATATTGGACTTGTTTAATAATGCTTGATTTAGCAAATATTTTTATAGAGGTGATATGTACTTAAGGATGCACCACATATCCTACCAGCCAGCGCTTTGTGTTAATGCCCCTCCAGGATATTTATCAATTTCTGTTTGCGGAATAGGGAATAAATACATCTTCGGGTCGAGAAATACCCTTGTTTGCACCTGCACTTTGCTGTACGTTCGCTGTGTAGTTCCGGTAATACTTACCCCATAAATTGGGCTACCCCTGAATTGGGGACCCTGTTTCCAACGATTAATATCCCACAAACGCAGCCCTTCAAAAGCAAGTTCCACCCTACGTTCGTGCACGTAACTATTAAAAGTGAAATTAGCCGCAGAGATAGGTGGCATATTTACCGTGGGCCTTGCCCTGATCATATTCACATAGGTTCTCGCAACCTCTGTGTTGCCGAGCATGAATTGTGCTTCCGCGTAGTTCAGTAATAATTCGGCATACCTGAACAAGATAAAATTGTTGTTGCCAACAGCCGTATTGCTTAAGTAATCGTAATTGGGGTCCATCATTTTTACCAGGTAATACCCGGTAACAGAAGGGCGTGAGAGCGGGCTCCAAACACTTCCCGGTTTCATATCTGCAATTTGTCCCTGCCATACTGTACTATCATGCATAATACTCGCATTCATGCGCGGATCACGGTTAAGATACGGGTGGGCCGCATGTACAGGGTTGTTCCAATCGAATGCTGTGCCATCAGTCATTTCGTAAAGATCCACCAGGTTCTGTGTAGGATCAACAATGCCGGTGGAAAAAAAAGTAAGGTTAGGAGGGGCATTAAATAAATCATACAAATTGGTTTGCCCGGTAGGATCTGCTACATATTGTTTATCATAAATAACTTCTTTATTTTCCTCATTGGCAGGGAGAAATATGCCCTGGTAATTGGGAAACAAACCATATATACCCAGGGCCATCACCTGTGCAGCAGCATCGGATGCCTGTTGCCAATGGCCCGCATACAAATGCACCCTACACTTCAACGCCATTGCTGCACCCTGCGTGGCTCTGCCTACATCTGCTGCTGCATGTTTAACGGGTAATAAAGCAATTGCCGAATCGCATTCAGCGATAATAAAATTGATACAGTTATCATCCGTTGCTTTGGCTGTAAAAACACGTGGATCGTCTAGACCCAGGGAATTGGTGATAATAGGGAAATTGCCATAATAATTGTGCAGGTAATGGTAATACAACGCCCGCAGAAAATGTACTTCACCAGTCATTCTTTTTCGTAACGCAAGACTCTGGGGAACACTATTTATGTTTTCCAGGAAACTATTACATTGCCTGATAGCCTTATAATAAGTTGTCCAGTTATTGTAATAAGAAGCTATGTTTCCGGCATTAAACTGCGCCTGGTTGATCGTAATTGCGGATTCAAAAGACCTGTTATTACAGGCTTCATCTGTTATACACGCAAGCAGGCTTGTGGGTACATCAAATTCACTGGGTACAGTTGAATAGATATACGTTAAATAAAGTTTTACCAATGAGCTGTCCTTCCAAAGACTTGCATCCGAATACGAAGTAAGTGGAACGCTGTTTAAAATATCTTTTTTACAAGCTGTAAAACCAACATAAAAAAGAAGGATGAGGATGATGATATATTTTTTCATTGCACTGTTTTTTTTTCGATGGATAAGTTGATGACGCTGATCTCAATTAAAATTTAATACTTAGCCCGGCATTAAAAACTTCTACCAACGGGTAAGAATTAAAGTTTGCGTCATTCCCTAATTCGGGGTCAACAATTTTCAGTTTTGAAATGGTGAACAGGTTACTGCCATTGAGGTATACGCGTACCGGGCCGGATCTTATCAGCCTGGTAATTTTGGCCGGCAATGTGTAACCGAGTTCCAGTGTTTTCAATCTCAGGTAGTCCGCATTTCGTACCCAGTAACTGGAGACTTGCTGGTTATTTGTCCTGGTTACGCTTACACGGGGAAACGTGGCATTGGTATGTTCAGGTGTCCAGCGGTCCATCTGAAAAGGATACAGTGTTTGACCGCCGGCATAAAAAGAATTGTTGACTACGGCATAGATATACTCCCTTGTATCTCCTGCTCCCTGGAAAAACGCGTTGAAATCAAACCCTGCATAGCTGAAGCCGGTATTGATGCCGTAGATCATACCTGGTGTATTGCCTCTTGAAATAATTACTTTGTCATTGGCGTCAAGTTTCCCATTTTTATCTACATCCACATACCTTATATCGCCGGGCGCTACATTGGCAAATAACGGCGTTGGGCCACTGGTAATGTCAGCTGCGGATTGATACAAACCATCTGCCAGGTAACCCGTAAGAGCATTGAGTTGCACGGGCTTCCCGGTCAATTTAAGCGCATCACTTGCAGATGGTGCATCAGGGTAAGAGATTACTTTATTAGTAGCGAATGTAACATTGGCGCTGATATGGTATTTAACTTTGCCAATTGTATTTTGATGAGACAACATCAGTTCAAAACCACGACTGTCAACAGTAGCTATATTTGAAGAAGGAAGCGTTCCACCGATCACTGCCGGGATCGCCGTATTTGTTGCCAGGATATCTTTTGTACGCTTATAGAAATAATCAGCTTCCATGCTCAGTAAGCCTTTCCATAAAGTGGCTTCCAGCCCGATATCCTGTATAACCGCCTTTTCCCAGGTGAAAGAATTATTGGC
>JAQBNJ010000326.1 GCA_028288645.1 Sediminibacterium sp. | reverse complement strand
AAAAGGAGCCGTGGCGTTGCCGACAAAATGAGCAAGGGTGTTCAGTTCCTGATGAAGAAGAATAAGATCGATGTGATCATGGGTTTTGGAAAGCTGAAAGCAAAGGGACAGATTGAAGTGACCGCTGCGGATGGATCAAAGAAGATAGTGGAAGGAAAACATATTATCATCGCCACCGGCGCAAGGAGCCGCGAACTGCCGAACCTGAAAATCGATGGTAAAAAAGTGATCGGTTACCGCGAAGCAATGGTGTTACCTGAGCAGCCGAAAAGCATGATCATCGTAGGAAGTGGCGCGATAGGTGTGGAGTTCGGTTATTTCTATAATAATATGGGCACCAAAGTAACCATCGTTGAGTTCCTGCCACGCATTGTTCCTGTGGAAGATGAAGATTTATCCAAATAACTGGAGAAACAATTCAAAAAGCAGGGTATTGATGTGATGACGAATGCTTCTGTTGAATCTGTTGATACCAGCGGCGCTGGTGTAAAAGCACAGGTTAAGAAACAGGATGGCAGTGTTGTTACATTGGAGGCAGATATTGTGTTGAGTGCAGTAGGTGTGGTGGCTAATATTGAGAACATTGGTCTTGAAGAGAACGGTATCAAAACCGAAAAAGGAAAGATTGTGGTGGATGCTTACCAGCAAACATCCGTTCCCGGTATCTATGCGATCGGTGATTGTTCACCAGGACAGGCTTTGGCACACGTAGCTTCGAAGGAAGGCATCAATGCTGCTGAGCACATGGCATACAATGAAAAGAAAATAAATCACCTGCCCGATGTGATGGATTATAATAACATACCGGGTTGTACGTATTGCTCACCTGAGATCGCCAGCGTAGGATATACTGAGAAAGCGGCGAAAGAAGCGGGTTATGAAGTGAAGATCGGCAAGTTCCCGTTCATGGCGAGTGGTAAAGCCAGTGCGGCCGGCGCTTTGGAAGGTTTTGTAAAAGTGATCTATGATGCAAAATATGGTGAACTCTTAGGTTGCCATATGATCGGTATGAATGTTACCGAATTTATTGTTGAAGCAGTTGTTGCACGCAAACTGGAAACAACAGCGCATGAGATACTCAATTCAAGTCACCCGCACCCAACCATGAGCGAGGGGCTGAAAGAAGCCACTGCTGCTGCTTATGGCGAAGCGATAGATATTTAATCATAAGCTGATTTTAATAGGGAAAGGGCCGTTTATCGGCCTTTTTTTATTATATTCATATTCCCCCACATCCCGAATAACGGGCATGGCTTTGACCTTTATTACTGGTAACCAGTATCCGTATGCATGACAATGATGCAGATAATACATTTAATGATCCCCATAACGGAATTGATACCGCCAAGTTAAAAGCATTGGTGAACCATATACCGGGGGCCATCTACCGTTGCCGGGGCGATGAAATGCTTTCCCTTGAATTTTTTAGTGATGAAGTAGAAAAGCTGACGGGTTACCCGGTTGATTATTTTTTGAATGACAAGGATTACGGCTATTCCAATATTGTACATATTGATGATGTTGACCGGTTGCGGAATACCATCCACCAGGCCGTTGCAGACAAAGAAAAATTCGAGATCGAATACCGTATTATAAAAAAAGACGGAGAAGTGCGCTGGGTATACGAAAGCGGGCAGGGAGTATATGATGATGAGGATAAAGTGAGTTATGTGGATGGATGCATTTTCGATATCAACCGCAGAAAGATCACGGAAGCTGCCCTCGCAAAAAGTAAAGATGAAATAAAAAGGCTTGCATTGGTTGCGCATAACACCACCAATTCGGTGATGATAACAGATGCGGAAGAAAATATTACCTGGGTAAATGCAGGATATACGCGTATTAGCGGTTACAGCCTGGAAGAGATACGCGGAAAGAAGATCGGGTATTCACTGGCGGGCCCGGAGTTTGATGAAGAGAACCAGCAAAGAATACGGCGCGCACTGGATAACAAACTCCCGTTCAAAGAAGAGTTCCTTAGTTATACCAGGAACGGCGGCCGTATATGGCTGGAAGTGGATTGCCACCCGCTAAAGGATGAAACAGGCAGGCACCTGGGTTTTATGGCTATCGAAACGGATATCACGCAGCGTAAGAATACATTGAAGCGACAGGAAGAATTATTACAGCGTTTAACACTGGCAACGGATTCCGCCGAGATCGGCATTTTCGAAATAGACCTCAGCACCAATCATGTTGCATGGGATGACAGGATGTATGACCTGTATGGTTATCCGAAAAATACGGACCTGAGCCTGTACAAAATATTCTTCAAAGCAGTGCACCCCGACGATGCCGCTATGATGGTAAGTATCATTGATGAATTATTATCGCTTAAAAAGGAGATCAATGGGGCCGTATACCGCATCATTTTACCGGATGGAAGAACACGTTATATAGAATCGCATGCCATCATAAAAAAATCAGACAGCGGCCGCATACTCAGCCTGATCGGCACCAACCGCGATATAACTGACGATATATTGGTGCAGCAAAAAATAAAGATGCAGAACAAAGTGCTCCGCGAGATCGCTTTTATTCAGTCGCACGAAGTACGCAAACCCCTCGCCAATATACTCGGCGTAATAGAAATTCTAAAGACCACCGGGGCACTGAATGATCTCGAAATATTCGACCACCTCGTAGAAAGCGCCAATGAGCTCGATCAGCAGATCAGGACTATTGTGAATAAGACGAATAGTATTGATGATGAAGTTTTCAGGTAAGAAGGCAGGTTTGGGGTTTGTGGTTTGGGGTTTGTGGTTCGTTGAAATTTGAAACCACCGGCCGTCTTTGTGTCCTCACAAAGACCATCCTGCATTAGTTCACTTACATTCTTACAGGCGATACTGCATCTTACAAGTGTTATTGCAGGTTGTTGCTCCCTGCTGATATTATCTCGGTTTACTATAAATTCACAGGCTTTGTGAGGACACAAAGCCGGCCCGCCGAAATGTTGGTGGTTTGTAGTTTGTGGTTTGTTGTTCGGCGAAATTCGGAGACACCTATAAATTTGAACCGCCCCAACCACAAACCACAAACCACAAACTCATTTCACAGAGCCGAAAACTTTCTTCAATATATCAGACCCTCTTGCTAACGGGTCCTCCCGGATGCTCTTTTCCTCCAGCGCTACCTGGTAAAAGATCCCGTTCAACGCTTTATCGGTTACATAAGCTGAGAGATCAGGGTTTACTTTTTGTCCGAGTATATTGATCTTGTTGTAGGAAGTAATTAAGGTGTTCCAATATTTGGTGGCGTTCACTTTTTCGAGTGATTGATCGATCACGGGTTTGAACGCTGCGGTGAGTTCACTATTTGTTTTCCCCCTGAGATAGCCGGTGGCTGCGGTGTCACCACCTTTTAAAATACCCAACGCATCCTGGAAACTCATCTGTTTGATGGCATTTACAAAAATAGGAGCGGCGCTTTTAGCGGCATCTTCTGCGGCTCGGTTCATACTGAGGATGGCATCGTCCACCTGTTTTCCCAAGCCAATTTTACGTAAAGTGCTTTCAACTTTCTGCGCTTCGGCAGGGAGTAATATTTTAAGTGCCGCATTGCCAAAAAAACCATCCACCTGCGAAAGGGTAGAAGCTCCTTTTTGTGATCCCTGTACAAGCGCTTCTTTTAATCCAGATACGATATCATCGGTACTTAACGCTCCAACGGATTTGCCATTCACGGCGTCCTTGGCTTTGTTGATCAGGCCTTTCAAACCTTGCGCTTCAGTAGTAACAGATAGGGTAATTGCGATCAGAAGAAGAGGAATGATTTTTTTCATGGTTGTTTTATGCTTTCAAATGAACCGGTAAATAAGCTACCAAATATAGAAGCCGCAAAGGAAAGCAGGTGTGAATGAATTGCTATATCTTTTGAATGCATTACATAGCCGGCACCGGATGAGTGCTTGTGTTGATTACCTTTATAAAAATCAGGATCCATGAAAAGAATATTCACCTTTATTGTGCTGGCTATTTGCTTCGCGACGGCGATGCCCGGTGCACATGCACAGACCTCAACTTATATATTGCTGCGCCATGCAGAAAAAGATACCAGTGTTGCCGGCTCAAGTGCTATGAGAGCTGATCCGCCTTTATCAAAAGAAGGTGAGTTAAGGGCGCAAAAGCTGTTGGCTGTATTGAAAGATTATGTGCCTGATATGATCTATTCCACCAATTATACCCGAACAAGATCAACCGTTGCACCGCTGGCTGTAAAATTCAATAAAGAAGTAAAATTATACGATCCGCGTAACCTCGCTGCGTTTGCAGAACAATTGTTGCAGGAAAAAGGGAAGACGATTATTGTTGTTGGACATTCCAACACCACGCCTGCATTGGTTAATCTGCTGACCAAAGAAAATACGTATAAGGACCTGGATGATAATGTTTACAACCAGTTGTGGATTGTTACGGTGTCGGAGGGGAAGATGGTGACGAAGGTGGTGGTGTATTAACCCTGACCCCTCCTGGCCTCCCCTGGGACCCCTCCTAGCCTCCCCTGAAAGGGGAGGAAGGTTACTCTGAGGTAATACCCAGTGCAGTATACATCGGCCCGTAGAGGAAATCCTTTTCGCTGATAAAATAACGTTTGTCGGTTGTTGCGGAACGGTAGATGTATTGGTGGTAGGTGGAGTTAAAGCCTACACTTTCGAGATGATCAACGTATTTGCCTTTATCGTAGATCCAGAACCTGCTCCGGTTTATCCTGATAAAAACGCAGTTGCTGTTGGTAATGGGTTCCACAGCTTTTTCTACTTTTTTCCCGGCTTTCAGGTAATCGGGTAGCAATACGTACCTGTCCAGCTCATAAATAAATGCGATAAAATCGCCATTCTCCAGTGAAATGGTTTCAAACTCCCTGGAATCAAAAAAGTACTGGGACGGTTTATGATAGAACCAAAAAGCACTGCCCTCAGATTTGGCCCATTTGATGTCCTCATAGGCCATTTTAGATAGATCAGGTTTCTTTCCGCCGGAGTTTTGCGAAGCCGTCTGTGCTTTACCAGCACCAAATAAAACAACTGATAACGATAAAAGAAGCAGGAATTTCTTGATAGCCATAGTAAGCAGTTTTACAATTACCAAAACCGGCAATATCCGTACCGGATTCAATGTACAAAAGATTTTACACGAGATGTTGGATTAACAGGCAGAATAAATAGGTGAATTATTGATCCTGGCCCTGAAGTGAGTGACACCACGAAGATCCCATGAAAACCGAAAGCCGGTCAAATAATTGTGATTAACAACCACAAACCCCAAACACCAAACTCCAAACCCTGTACCTTTGCCGCCGTTATGAAATTTGAGAAAGAAATCAACAGGCGGAAAACATTTGCCATCATCTCTCACCCGGATGCGGGAAAGACCACGCTTACTGAAAAATTCCTTTTGTTCGGGGGAGCCATACAAACTGCACGCGCTGTCAAAAGCAATAAGATAAAAAAACACGCC
>JAQBNJ010000310.1 GCA_028288645.1 Sediminibacterium sp. | reverse complement strand
TTCAAATACATCGCTTCCACTTTACGCGAAAGCCATAGCGCTTCCGATAATGGATGGAGTGCGTTAGTGTATGATGGAAATGAATTTTATCATACCCGTCAATACGAAGTAAGAATTGTTGACCGCGTAGGTAGCGGTGATTCTTTCGCCAGCGGATTTATTTATGGATTGGTAACCGGTATGCCGATGCCCGAAGCTGCAGAGTTTGGTGTAGCCGCATCAGCGATCAAACACACCATTCCGGGTGACCTGAACCACGCTACTTTAACTGAAGTGAAAGAGTTGATGAAGGGGGATGGCAGCGGACGTGTTCAACGCTAAATCGTATTTTGGAATTGGGAGATTGGGTCCCGCACATGCGGGATGAAATTGCCCTCCAATTCCAAAATTTCCCAATTCCAAAATTCCAAAATCAAAAAAGATGGTCTTAGACAGTTTAGCGAGTGCTTCAAAATACGCAGCCCTCAATCCCTTGTTTGCGAAAGCATTTGATTACATCAACAGCACGGACCTTGCTTCTCTGGAAGTGGGCAAATTTGACATTGATGGAGATAACCTGCGCGGTATTGTTTCTGATAAAAATGGAATGACGCCTGATGAAAGCACCGCAAAGTTCGAGTGCCATAATAAGCATATCGATATCCAGGTCTGCATCCGCGGGCTGGAAAGGATGGGCTGGAAACCGCGTGGCACCTGTATTGCGCCAAGAGGCGAATACAACCCGGAGAAAGATGTGTTGTTTTATGATGATAAGCCGGATATGTTCTTTGGGTTAACAGATAACCAGTTCGTTATTTTTTATCCTGAAGATGTACATGCGCCGATGATCGGGGAAGGACCTATAAAGAAGCTGGTGATCAAAGTGAAGATATAATTTGACACCTGCAACGATCCGAGGCTTCGCTGTGTCAACCGCAAAAAAGCTATGCGTAAACTATTCTCCATACTGGCAATCTCATGGCTGTTTTTCGCTTGCAGCAAGGATGGCAACAGCGGTAAGATTGAAGTCTACGCCGTAACCGCCAATAATTTCACGGCGGGAGTATGTAAAGTTGATCCCGACTCTACTGTTCTTGCATCTACCCCTTTATTTGATGACGGGGATATTGTCTTGTACAATTCAACTACGTGCGATTTTATCCTGAAATCAAATGCGGCCCAATTGTTCAATGCGCAGGCTCCGAGAAGTGTTTTTGCTGTGACACTTAATAAAAAGGTGATCTATTATTTTGTTCATATGCCAACGTTCATGAGTTCGAGTTGTTATCAATCGATCACAGCTAATGTTCTCACAACAATAAACAAAATGTACGTGCGCCTTGGTTACGCTTCGCCATCGTCGATGCAGGCGCTGATTAAGGATGAGCGTAATAATGCTGAGTTATTGGCAGCGCTTTCGGCGCAGGGGAAATTACAGTAGTAACGAGATTTTAGGCAAGCGTGAGAGAAAATATTATCTCATCACCGCATTAGAGGTATACTACTCGTCACTCGCTGCCTATGACTTTTCCTCGAACAGTGCTAATATGCGGAAAATACTCTCTTCTTTTGCGGTAAATACTCTATCCGAAATCAGGCACAATTCTAAAATTATCTCCAACTTTATTTTCTAAAAAATAACAGATGGATAATATGCCTACCTATTTCAATGATGATGGAACGCCGTTGAATCCCGACTTGTTTTCTAAGCCTCAACTTTGTCTCAGCTGCAAGAAAAATGATCTTTTGGGCGAGGAAGAAATTTTATGCAACCTCAACAGGTTAGATCAGCGAAATGAGCCAGAATTTACATGTTATAGTTATGACCCTTTAAAATAAAAACATGTTTTACAGTAGAATCCGAAGCCAGAGCAATAAATCGCATTTTGGTCCAGATTTCTTAAATTTGGATATGAAGGCGTTGCAAATAGAAATATTAGACCCTAAGGCTTTACAGCTTATTAAAGAAATGGAGGATCAAAACCTCATCAAGGTCAATGACCAGCCTTCTACATTAAAATCTTACCTGAAGAAAATGCGTGCGAATTCTGCAACCGCTCCAAGTTTAGGAGAAATAACTAAAATTGTTAAGAAGGTAAGAGCAGAAAGGTATGCCAAAAAATAAGCCTCTCCGCCTTGTTATTGATACTAATCTTTGGATCAGTTTTCTGATAAGTGACCGAGAACGAAAGTTAGATAGCTTGTTGTCACTACGAAAAGTGATAATTCTCTTTAGTAATGATTTAATAGATGAGATAAACAGGATATCACATTATCCTAAACTTAAAAAACATTTTGGTGAGAGTGCCATAGAAGATATGTTGATTTCACTTGAATCTTATATAGAGATGGTCGATGTTTCCAGTGAAGTCACACTTTGTAGAGACCCTAACGATGATTTTCTGTTAGCGCTTTCTCAAGATGGAAAAGCCAATTACCTGCTCACAGGAGATAAAGATCTTCTTGAAATCAAAAAGTTTGGGAAAACGGCAATTACAACGCTGACTCAATTTCTCAGCTCTCATCTATGACCTACTTCATCTCCCCAATCGCCACCGGATCCATATCCGTAAACGTATAATTCTCCCCGGCCATCGCCCAGATAAAAGTATAGTTCGTTGATCCCGGTCCGCAATGCACCGACCATGGCGGTGAAATAACAGCTTCATTGTTGGCTATTACCACGTGTCTTGTTTCCTGTGGTTCGCCCATCAGGTGAAATATGCGGTGTTGTTCAGGCAGATCAAAATAAAAATAAACTTCCATCCTGCGGGTATGTGTGTGTGGTGGTACGGAGTTCCATACACTGCCATCTTTCAATGCAGTGACGCCCATTACCAGCTGGCAACTCTGGATACCATCAGCATGAATGTATTTATAGATCGTTCTCAGATTAGCGGTTGCCGTTTCACCAAGATGTACGGGTGATGCTTCTTCTTTGGTCATCCTTGCATTCGGATAAGTATGATGCGCCGTAGTTGATAGCAAAAAGAAATGTGCCGCATCATCTTTTGATTTGCTGGAGAAACTAACGGACTGTGTTCCTTTACCCAGGTATAAGCAATCCAGTTTATTCAGTTCATAACTCACGCCATCCGCTTCCACTATTCCTGCGCCGCCGGTATTGATGATACCCAGTTCCCTTCTATGCAGAAAATAATCAGCGCGTAGTTCCGCTTCATTGGGTAGATCTACTTTTTGCGTAACGGGTTTTACACCGCCAACGATCACACGGTCATAATGAGAGTACACCAATTTGATCTGGTCATCGACCATTAATTGCTGCACTAAAAAATTAGAGCGCAGTTCTTCGGTACACATCCCTTTTACTTCTTTGGGACTGTTTTGAAATCTTATTTCCATATAACGGGTGTTTGATCGTTTAATATTTATATCACGAATATAATAGTTGCCCGGCGGTCAGAATTAACTTCATTATTCATTATTCCCCGTTCAGTATTCATCACTCTCCAATGAATGTTGTTGTGAAGAAACAACAACGGCGCCTGCTACTTCAACATTTCCCGCAATATGCGGGACTCAACATTCAATATTCCCTACCTCCCCATCCATCCACCATCCACCGTGAGTATTGTTCCACTTACATAATCGGCGGCTTTGGATGCGAGGAAAACAGTTGGACCCTTAAAATCTTCCGGCTCGCCCCAGCGTCCTGCAGGTATGCGCGACATGATGGAAGCGCTCCTGTCGGGGTCATTGCGCAAAGCTTCCGTATTATCAGTAGCGATGTACCCTGGTGCAATACCATTTACATTCACACCTTTTGATGCCCACTCATTGGCAAGCGCTTTTACAAGGCTGCTCAATGCACCTTTACTCGCTGCATAACCGGGTACATTAATGCCACCCTGGAAGCTTAACAGTGAGCAGGTAAATATAATTTTTCCTGAACCTTTTTCAATCATTTTTTTACCGATCTCGCGCGCAAGAATAAAGGGTGCATCAAGATTCAATGCCAACACGGTATCCCAATAATCATCCGGGTGTTCCGCAGCGGGTTTCCGCATGATGGTTCCTGCATTATTCACGAGGATATCGATCACCGGGTTTTCTTCCTGTAATTTTTTGATGAAAGCATACAAGGCTTCTCTCTCAGAAAGATTGGCGGCATAGGCTTTGAACTTTCTTCCTAACGCCACCACTTTGTTTTCAATATCGCTACCGGATAATTCCAGTGAACCGGATACGCCAATGATATCAGCGCCGGCTTCTGCCAGTCCGATAACCATTGCTTTACCAATGCCTTTGTTACAGCCTGTTACCAGGGCAACTTTTCCACTAAGATTAAATAGGTTAGTATTCATAGTATTTTAAATATCGGTGAAATCTCTGTGAAACTCCGTGTTCTCTGTGTCTCTGTGGTGAAAAAAGATCGAAGCGAAAGCTTCACCACAGAGACACAAAAGCACAGAGTTTCACAGAGGGAACTCAACTAGTCAATTTTTGTTTTACTAAATCAGAATATAAATTTCGTACTTAAAAAATTAGATTCATGCTCGCTCACGATCTCGTTAATGATCTGCTTGTTACTCTCTGTCAACTTCGCTGCTACCAACGAACGGATAGAGAATGAACGCAAGGCATCTACTACCGATAAAGTTCCCTCTGCACTATCTTTTCTTCCGGTAAACGGAAATACATCGGGCCCGCGCTGGCATTGACAATTGATGTTGACACGGCTCACCTGGTTCACGAGTGGATCTATCAATAAGGCTAATTCCTTATCATCATTACTAAATACACTTACCTGCTGGCCATGCGGCGACTCTATAAGATATTCGATCGTTTCTTCAACATTATCAAAGGGAACAACCGGTATCAATGGTCCAAATTGTTCTTCACGATACAATTTCATTTTATTGTTCACCGGGTATAATACTGCAGGATACACAAATGATTCGGATGTGGCTCCGCCATTCTCGTTCATCACTTTGGCTCCATTGGCGATCGCATCATCAATACATTCTTTCAGGTAGGCCGGTTTATTCGGCTCGGGCAATGGTGTTAATGAAACGCCGGGTTCCCATGGCATACCGTATTTCAACTTGTTTACTTCTTCTGATAATTGTTGTACAAATGCATCTGCGATGCTCCTGTGCACAAAAACGATCTTTAGTGCTGTACAACGCTGGCCATTGAATGATAAACTTCCCAACACACTTTACTGCACAGCTAATTTTACATCCGCATTTTGCGTGATGATGGCAGCATTCTTTGCATCCAGACCTAAGATCGCGCGAAGGCGGTTTACTTTGGGATGCAGCTTCTTCAATTCATTTGCTACTTTACTTGACCCGATCAGCGTAAGCACATTGATCTTTCCTGATTGCATTAAACCCGGAACGATCACATTACCTCTTCCGTAAATAGTATTCACCACTCCTTTTGGAAAACATTCCTGGAAAGCTTTCAATAAAGGGTAATGCAATAAAGTACCATGTTTCGGAGGTTTGAATAACAGAGTATTTCCCATAATGATCGCAGGGATCAATGTAGTAAACGTTTCATTCAAGGGATAATTGAACGGCCCCATACACAATACAACGCCCAACGGTGAACGGCGGATCTGCGCCGCGATGCCTTGTTCAATCGTGAAACGAGATGAATCACGATCAAGGTCTTTTAATGCATCAATGGTTGCATAAATGTATTCTACTGTTCTGTCAAATTCTTTTATTGAATCACCATAAGATTTCCCAATCTCCCACATGATCAGTTTCACTACGATATCTTTTTGCTCGCGCATTTTGGTAATAAACTTCTCAATGCATTTGATCCTGTCGGCCACACCCATCGTGGGCCATTGTCCGCGGCCATTATCATAGGCTGCTACTGCGGTATCCAATGCTTCAAAAGCTTCCTTCTCTGTACATACAGGGTATGTGCCGATGAGTTTTCGCTGTAGTCCATTGGCGGTGCGGATACAAATGGGTGAATACACTTCCTGTACTTTTCCATTCCATGGCTTCATTTTTCCATTACACAAATATTCGCGCGGGTGAATCTCA
>JAQBNJ010000260.1 GCA_028288645.1 Sediminibacterium sp. | reverse complement strand
AAAAACTACAGGAAATGCTTAGCAATATTGTTAGCAGCATTGATGGTGGTATGAGCCTGAAAATGGCTGAAGAAAGACCGGTTGAAAAAGTATTGTTGATCGTAATCACCAGCGACAGGGGTTTATGCGGTGGCTATAATGCCAATATCGTTAAACTGGCCAAGCTTACGATCGCGGAAAAATATCCTGCACAATTAAAGAAAGGCAATGTAACCGTTTGGAACATTGGGAAAAAAGGTTGGGAAAGCATGACCAAATCGGGTTATAAAACCGATGCGGCTTTTAAAGATATTTATCAGCATCTCAATTTTGAATCTGTACAGGCCGCTGCAAAAGCCGCTATGGAAGCTTTTGAGAACAAAGAATTTGATGCAGTTGAACTGGTGTACAGCGAATTTAAAAATGCAGCCACCCAGCGTTTTGTGGCTGAACCATTCTTACCTATTCCAAAAGTTGCGAAAGTAGCCGGTGGCAAAAAGTCCGATTTCATTTTTGAACCTGCCAAGGAAGAGTTGATCGCTGAACTGATGCCGAAGATCCTGAACACGCAATTATACAAAGCCGTATTGGATGGCAATGCCAGCGAACACGGTGCGCGTATGACCGCTATGGATAAGGCCAGTGATAATGCGAACGAATTGCTGAAATCACTTAAGATCAGTTACAACCGCGCAAGACAGGCTGCGATCACCACCGAACTTACGGAGATCGTGAGTGGTGCGGCAGCGTTGCAGGGGTAAGCCTGAATTAATAATTAATAGTTAATAGTTAATAATTACCTCGACTGCTATTGACTACCAATTATTAATTATTAACTATTAATTATTAATTATCCTTCTCATGGAGATAAGCCAGATCATCCCTCACATAGAGGTACTCATTTTTGCCAGCGAAAAACCATTGTCGTCTTTGGATATTGTTGAGTTGATCAACAACACATTTGGTTTTTTGGAAGAAAGAGTAATGCTCGACCAGGTGGAGAGTGCGCTGGAAGGTATCCGTGAAAAATACAATTCTGAATTCTATCCCTTTGAAGTAAAGGAAAGTGGCGGTGGCTGGCAGTTCCTTACCAAAGTTTCTTTCCATAATACCATTGCGCAACTAAATGGAGATAAATTCCTGAAACGCTTATCCAATGCAGCTTTGGAAACCCTTGCTATCATTGCTTATAAACAACCCATCACCAAAGGCGAAATAGAAGCCATTCGTGGTGTGAACAGCGACTACAGTATCCAGAAATTACTGGAGAAGGAACTTGTACTCATCAGCGGCCGTAATGAGAACATGCCGGGTAAACCATTGGTGTACGCCACTTCTAAGAATTTCATGGATTATTTCGGGATCAATTCAGCCGCTGATCTTCCCAAGATCAGGGAAGTGTTGGCTGAACAGATCGTGGAAGGAACGATCATCAACCCGGGTGATTTTACTGACCAGAATGTAGCTGATGAAGTTTCCGAAGAAGCGATTGAAGAAGTGAAAGCAGAGGTTTCTGAGCTTACTGTGAACGAGGATGGTGAGTTGATCATCAAAGATGAAGAGGAAGAAACGAATTCTGAAGAAATTCAACCGGAAGAAAAAAAAGGCCCTGAAGAAGAGGCCGGTTCTGAAGAAGAGAAAGGAAAAGAAGAAGCGCCTGAATAATTTTGGATTTTGGTCCCGCAATTGCGGGATTGAAATTGAAAGTACCTTCCGTCAGTTCCAAAATTTCCCAATTCCAAAATTTCCCAATTCTCAACATGTCCCAATCCCTCTCCAACGAACAACTGATTGATATCGCGAATGAATTCGGCACTCCTGTGTACGTCTATCACGCAGAAAAGATCACCGAACAATTTCAAAAATTACAGGAAGCCTTTAAAGCAAGCAACGCCCGTTTTTTTTATGCAAGTAAGGCATTAACCAATATTAATATCCTTAAACATATCCGTTCCATCGGTTGTGATGTTGATTGCAGTTCCATCAATGAAGTAAAAATGGCTGTTCATGCGGGGTTTGAAAGGCAGAATATCTTATATACCAGTAACGGTATTGCTTTCAGCGAAATTGAAGAAGCGGTTGCATTGGGTGTGAACATTAATATCGACAGCTTATCCAATCTTGAAAAATTCGGAAAAAAATACGGGCACTCTTATCCGGTAGGTATCCGTCTCCGCCCCAATATCATGGCGGGTGGTAACCTGAAAATTTCAACGGGGCATGAAAAAAGTAAGTTTGGTATTCCCGTAGACCAGTTAGAAAAGATCCTTGAACTGGTAGAACAGCACAATTTATTTATCTGCGGATTGCATGTACATACAGGAAGCGAGATTAAGGATGTTTCTGTGTTCATGAAAGTAGCAGAGATCTTTTTCGACCTGGTACCGCATTTCCCTGAACTGGCTTATCTCGATCTCGGCGGTGGTTTTAAAGTACCCTATAAAGAGGAAGAAGAAGGCACCAATGTTCCTTTGCTTGGAGAAGAAGTAGCCAAATTCATGCAAAAGGTAAAAGAAACTTACCCGCACGATTTTGAGGTTTGGTTCGAGCCCGGCAAATTCATTGTTAGCGAATGCTGTTATTTTATTACGCAGGTGAACGTGATAAAGCAATCCGGCTCCACAACATTTGCTGGTGTGAACAGTGGATTTAATCACCTGATCAGGCCCATGTTCTACGAATCTTATCACCGCATTATCAATATCAGCAATCCCGACGCGCCCAAACATACTTATACCGTAACCGGCAATATCTGCGAAACAGACACTTTTGCCGCCGACAGGCAAATTGCCGAAATACACGAGGGCGACCTGCTGGCATTTTACAATGCAGGCGCTTACGGCTACGAAATGGGAAGTAATTACAATTCCCGGTTTAAACCGGCACAGGTTTTGGTTATCAAAGAAAAGCCGCATCTTATCGGGAGAAGAGATGTTTGGGAAGATTTGTTGAGAAACCAGGTGGAGATCAGCCTTTAGGCATTAGGTATTAGCTGTTAGCAGAAGCTTAAAGTTGGGATCACTGGCTATTTTGAGACGTACTGGACCGGATGGCTAACGCCTAACAGCTAATGCCTAACAGCTTTCTTTCCTATCTTGCATATCGAATGATCGAAATACAAAATATACGCAAACAATTTGGCGAGCGGGTGATACTGCACGATATCAGCGCTGTAATGGAAGCAGGTAAATGCAATCTCATTATCGGTACCAGCGGTAGCGGTAAAACAGTGTTGACTAAATGCATGGTGGGGTTATTTGAACCTGATGAAGGCGCGATATTGTACGATGGGGCGGACATGATCACCATGGAGAACGATGACCGCAAATTATTGCGCCAGCAGATCGGGATGCTTTTCCAGGGAACGGCTTTGTTTGATTCGATGACTGTGGAGCAGAATGTTTTGTTCCCGCTGGATATGTTCACTAACTGGACAAGCGCTGAAAAAAAGAAAAGAGTAGATGAAGTACTGGCAAGGGTGAACCTCGTTGATGCGAATAAACGTTTCCCATCTGAGATCAGTGGCGGGATGAAAAAAAGAGTAGGCATCGCGCGCGCTATTGTTCTTAACCCGAAATATTTGTTTTGCGACGAACCCAATTCAGGTCTCGATCCACAGACATCTTTGGTGATAGACAAACTGATACAGGAGATCACGCAGGAGTTCAATATTACCACCATCGTGGTAACACATGATATGAACAGCGTGATGGAAATAGGCGACCATATTGTATACCTGCACCAGGGACATAAACAATGGGAAGGATCCAAACAGGATATTATTTTCAGTAAAGATGAGCTGCTGAATAAATTCATTTTTGCATCGGAATTCTTACAGGATGCCAAACAGATGCGGATGATGGAGGCAAATGGTTCCCATCTAAAAAAATAAAAAAGCGAAACGAATTCTATATGAAAAACTGGATCGGTCTGTGTTTATTGGTTTTGTTAAGCGGATCATTAACCGCACAAACAGGCAAAGAAGAGGCACCTTATAAAAAGGATCCGAATCTTCCTTCCTTCAATATTTTATTGCCCGATAGTACCTGGTTCACCAAGGACCAGATCCCGAGAACGAAGTATGACTATACAGTGATCATGTATTTTGACCCCTCGTGCGGGCATTGCCAGTACGAGGCCGGGCAGTTATCAAAGAATATGGACAGCCTCAAAAATGCGTTTTTTGTTTTGGTAGCCTATAAAAGC
>JAQBNJ010000276.1 GCA_028288645.1 Sediminibacterium sp. | reverse complement strand
ATAGAAGAGATCAAAAATGCATCAGGTAAAGAAATTCTTTTTCTCAGGAATGATATGTTTCCTGTTCTCTTCAAAGTGAAAACACCTGTAAAGAATTTACAAAAAAACAGTAAGTGATCGTATGCTGACAGCCAGGAAATATTTTCTTTTTTATATCATTCTTTTATCAGCATCAGCATGTCACCCATCGGCTGATAAGTTGCCGGATGTTTTTGAAGTGCTTGACAGCAGCCGCACCGGTTTAATGTTCTCAAACAAGCTTACACCAACGCAGCAGTTCAACATGTTCAAGTATATGTATTTTTATAATGGAGGAGGAGTGGGTGCCGGAGATTTTAACAATGATGGCCTGATAGATATTTTTATGAGCGCCAACCAGGGCGATAATAAATTATACCTGAATAAGGGCAACCTTAGTTTTAAAGATGTTACAACAGAAGCAAAGATCCCACAAGACGGCGCGTGGTCAACCGGTGTTTCGGTAGTGGATATCAATAATGATGGCTTACTCGATATTTATGTTTGTCGCGTCGGACAGTTTGAAACACTTCATGGTAATAACCAATTACTCATCTGCCAGGGAATTGATAAGAATGGAATTCCGCAATACAAGGACGAAGCAAAAAAATACGGGCTTGATTTTTCCGGGTTTAGTACACAAGCCGTGTTCGTAGATTATGATATGGATGGAGATCTTGATCTTTTTCTCCTGAATCATTCTGTACATCGCAATGGCGCATTTGCACCAAGAAAAAATTTTATAGGTACATACGATGTTCTCTCGGGTGATCGCATATTTCGCAATGATGGGGAAACATTTACGGATGTCACGAAGCAAACCGGTATCAATAGTTCATCAATCAGTTATGGATTGGGTGTATCGGTGGCCGATATCAACCTGGATGGTTATCCTGACATTTATGTAGGCAATGATTTTCACGAGAATGATTATTTATATATCAATCAGAAGAACGGCACATTCAAAGAAGAACTCAATGATCGTATCATGCACACGAGCCAGTTCTCGATGGGTGTTGATGTAGCTGATGTGAACAATGATGGTTATCCCGAGATCATTTCAATGGATATGCTTCCTTCTGATCCCTATATTTTAAAGCGTTCGCTGGGTGAGGATGAGTTTGATATTTTCCAGTACAAAATTACGGCAGGTTATAATTACCAATACACAAGAAACAACCTGCAACTCAACAGGCGCAATGGTATGTTCAGTGAAGTGGGATTGTATTCCGGTATCTATGCCACCGACTGGAGCTGGGCGGCTTTATGGATGGATTTTGATAATGACGGATTGAAGGACCTTTTTATCTCCAATGGTATTCCCAAACGGATGAACGAGATGGACTATGTGAATTTTATTTCGAATGAAGAGATACAAAAAAAGATCGCGTCAAACAGCATGGAAGACAAAGACATGGCGCTGGTAAATAAAATTCCTGAAATAAAGATCCCGAATAAATTATACAGGAATGCAGGCGATCTAAAATTTAATGATTTGAAGGACCAGATAGGTAATGACAAAGCAACCTATTCCAATGGCGCTGTATATGCTGACCTGGATAACGATGGCGACCTGGATGTAGTGGTGAATAACATCAACGAAGCCGCAACGATCTATAAGAATAACAGCAACGATAAAAATGACAAGGCTTTTGCAGAAATAAAATTAAAGGGCCCTGAAAAAAATATCAATGCCGTTGGCGCGAAAGTGATTTTGTTTGCAAATGGTGGTATCAGGACCTATGAAAAAAATCCCGTACGTGGTTTTCAATCAAGTATGGAAGTTCCTATTCATATCGGGCTCGATTATAGTAAGGTTGATTCTGCATTCCTGGTATGGCCCGATAATACCTATCAAACCATACAGTTTACTTCGGGGAAAAAACAGATGGCGTTTGCTTATGCTAAAGGCTTACCGGTATTTAACTATTCGAAAATTACCAATTACTGGCCCGCTGCCACAAGACCCATGCAGGACATCACAAAAGAATCTGCATTGAATTATAAGCATGAAGAAAATGCTTTCCCCGAATTCGACCGTGAACCTTTGATGCCGCATATGCTCTCTGGCGAAGGGCCGGCATTATGTGTGGCTGATATTGACCATGATGGTTTGGAAGATGTATTCATCGGATCAGCACGCGATAAAAAAAGCGTGGTGTTCCTGCAAAAAGCAAACGGTAAATTTATCAGGACCGCGCAACCATCTATTGAAGCAGACAGTTCGTTTGAAGACGTAGATGCAACATGGGCGGATGTAAATAATGATGGACACTTAGATCTTGTTGTGGCAAGTGGTGGCAACGAGTTTTTTGGTCCCGACGAACATTTAAAACCGCGCGTTTACCTGAACAACGGTAAAGCAGGATTTACAAAACTGGTTGATGCATTTGATAGTGTATATCTCAATGCATCTTGCGTGATACCTTATGATTTTAATGGCGATGGCGCTATCGATCTTTTTATCGGTGCACGTGATATACCGTGGGAATATGGAAGCGACCCGCGCTCTTATCTATTACAGAATGATGGCAAGGGGCATTTTAAAGATGTTACCGCCTCGCATGCAAAAGAATTAGCGAATATAGGAATGGTCACCCAGGCCAACTGGTTTGATATTGACAAAGATGGTGACAAGGACCTGCTCATCTGTACAGAATGGAACGGCATCTATGCATGGATCAATGATCACGGTAATTTCACAAAGAAAATATTGACCAATAAAAAAGGCTGGTGGAATTTCCTGTTACCTGTTGATATTGATAACGATGGCGATATTGATCTCATCGCCGGAAACCTCGGCCTCAACAGCCGCCTGAAGGCGGATGAGAAAGAACCGGTAAAATTATATTACAATGATTTTGACGATAACGGCAGGAAAGAACAGGTACTTACTTATTTCCTGGACGGCCGTGAAATATTGTTTGCCAATAAAGATGAGTTGCAGAAACAGGTACCCATGATCAAAAAGAAATTCCTGTATGCAGAAGAATTTGCCAAAGCAGATCTTGCGAAGATCTTTGGCGCTGAAAAATTAGAAAAATCAAAACTGCTTACCGCCAATTATTTTTCAAACGCCGTATTGATCAACCAGGGCAATCTCAATTTTACCATACAGGCTCTTCCGTGGGAAGCGCAGTTAAGTTCCTTCAGGGATGCAGTGGTAATCGATGCCAACAATGATAATCTTCCTGATATATTAATGATGGGTAACTATTACAAGAACAATATCCAGATGGGACGTTATGATGCAGACTTTGGAACTTTACTTGTGAATAAAGGAAAAGGTTCGTTCTCTGCGGAACCGATCAATGGCTTACAGGTAAAAGGAGAGGTGCGCCATATCAGGAGTATCATGATCAATCATAAACCGGCATTTGTTTTGGCGAGGAATAATGATGATGTGGTGGTGATAACATTTCGGGACGAGAAGATAGTTAAGAAATGATAATAATTCCAGGAGGAAGGATCTACATTGTAATAACCTGTTGTTGACCCTAATGGGTGAAATGGCACACGGGTGACGCGGATTGAACAGATTTTCACTGATATAATCAAATCCGCTACAATCCGTTCAATCAGCGTCATCCGTGTGCTATCCTACGCTTAAATCAACTGCCTTTCGGAAAATTATCCCCTTATTTTAATAAACGGGTTGATACAATTTCGTGATCCACTTACTTGTATCCGGCTGCAACATCCTGTCTGTGATCAGCATCGTAAAATTGATCGCCATCGATGTCTTGCGGTAATCGTTAAAA
>JAQBNJ010000237.1 GCA_028288645.1 Sediminibacterium sp. | reverse complement strand
TGAGCAACCACTGCAAAAGTTGCTGTTTCGAAAGGCAATAAAATAGGTTTATCTTACAACAAATAAACAAGCATTATGGACAGAAATAAAGGCGGGCTATTATATTTCCTGTTGGGTATTTATACATTAATGATCAGCTGGCACTATAATCATTCGATCATTTTATTGATCATCCATTATATTTTCTGGCCGATATACCTCGTGTATGAATTGCTGATTGGACATCTTGCGCATGATCTGTGGAAAACGATTCCTGCGTCTTATTTTAAGTGATAGTTACTGAAGGATGAGATGTAAAGCTGGAACGCAAGGCCCGCAAAGGTTGCGCAATGAACGCAAAGGTTTCCTTGCGTACTTCGCGGTACCTGGCGGTCTTTGCGTTCCAGCTTTTAATCACGAATACAAACTGCAAGAATGTTGTTTACAATAAACCGTAAAACCGCGATGCATTCCCACCAAAGACAGCCTCTCTTTCCCCAGGACTGAAAGAAGAAAAATAATTCTTAACCAACCCGAGCACTTTTTCATAAGAAGCCGCAACCAGACAAACCGGCCAGTCTGAACCATACATCAGCCTGTTCACTCCGAATGATTCTGTTACCACATCGAGATAGGGAGTAAAATCTTCCCGCTTCCAGTTTTTCCAACCAGCTTCCGTAACCATACCGCTTATTTTACAATATACGTTGGGGAACTGTGCGAGGGTTCGCATCCCTTTTTTCCAATCATCTATTAACCCATCTTTGATAAAAGGCTTCGCCATATGATCGATCACGAATGGCTGTTCCGGAAATTGTTTTACGAGTTCAATGGCAGATGAAAGATGTTTGGGAAAGATCAGAACATCATACGTAAATCCGAATTCCTGTAAGGCAGCGATGCCCCTGAGAAAATCCGGCTGCAACATAAAAGAAAGATCTTCGCCCTGTAAAATATGACGGAAGCCTTTTACGACGGGGTACTGTTTATAGTGGGCTAACCGTTCTTTTATATTTTCAGCGCGCAGGTCAACCCAGCCTACAACAGCTTTGATAAAAGGATTGGTGTTTGCCAGCCCGATCAAAAAATCAGTTTCTTTTTCTGATTGATCAGCCTGCACTGCCACGCAACCCTCAATATTATTTTGTTGAAACACATGCAACAGATCTTCAGGCAAGAAATCTTTCCTGATCACCGACATATCCCCGTTGATCCATTCGTGAACAACGGGATCATATTTCCAGAAATGCTGGTGCGAATCAACGATCATTGGTAGGCGATTACATTTTGTCTGGATGTTCCCAATCCATCGATACCCAATTCAACCACATCGCCTGGTTTTAAATAAACAGGTGGATTGAAGCCAAGCCCCACTCCTGCCGGTGTTCCCGTAGAAATGATATCGCCTGGAAGCAAGGTCATGAATTGACTGAGATAAGAAACCAGTTGCGGGATATTAAAGATGAGGTCATCTGTATTTCCATCCTGCATCATCTGGTCATTCACTTTTAACCATAAGCGGAGTTTATGCGGATCGGTAATCTCATCTTTTGTTACGAGCCACGGGCCGAGTGGTGCAAATGTATCGCAGCCCTTGCCTTTGTCCCAGGTTCCGCCGCGCTCCAGTTGAAACTCGCGTTCACTTACATCATTGTGTAAACAATAGCCTGCAACGTATTCCATCGCTTCTTCTTCTGAAACATAGCTTGCTTTTTTCCCTATCACAAAAGCCAGTTCCACTTCCCAATCTGTTTTAACCGAATTCCTGGGGATCATGATATGGTCATTCGGCCCGGTGACGGCTGTTGTGGATTTCATGAACAGTATCGGCTCCTTTGGTATTGGTGCATTGGTTTCTTTAGCGTGTTTCGCGTAATTCAAGCCAATACAAAGTATTTTGGAAGGTTTGGCTACCGGGCAGCCGAGTCTTGTGTCTTGTGGAATTTCGCGTAGCATACTTTCATGCTCCGACAACATCCATCCCAAATGCTGCAATCCACCATTGCCAAAAAATAATTCATCGTAATCTTTGATAAAACCTGATACATCATAATTTTTTCCATCAATGTGTACACCGGGTTTTTCCTTTCCTGCTTCGCCAAAACGTATCAGTTTCATATTTCTTTTTATTGTAAAGTTAATTGTATGATGGTATCCGTATCGTCCATTTTCACTGCGTCGAGGTAAACAAATACACCTTCGGGTTCCTGTTTGAATCTGATGCCCGCTTTTGTTGCAAATACGGTTGCCGCAGTGATCTTTTCTTTCATGCCGGGAATAAATACATACGGTTGCTGCAGTTTGCTCTTGTTGAGAATATGAACGAAATAGTTTTTGCTTTTCCCTGTTACCACACCCCATTCCTGCGGAGGAACAATATTTCCGCGTGTTCCATAAATGGTGCTGCCGTTCTGAGACATCCATTTGCCCAATGCGGCGAGTGTATCCCTGAACTCATTTTGTATAACGCCATTTGGCATCGGCCCCACATTCAATAAAAAATTCGCGTTACGTCCTGCAGCATTTACCATATAGTGAACCAATGCGGGAACGGTTTTAAATTTCCTGTCGGTCATATTATAACCCCAAGCATCATTCATGGTCTCACAGGTTTCTAACGGCAATTGTGAAATGCTTGCCCCGCCAAAACCGGTTGTATTGTTTCCGGGAAGGTCTTTTTCAAATGCCTGGAAATCTTCACCAGGTATTGGCGACAGGTGATGATTATTCGCGATCAGGCATTTGGGTTGCAGCTTATGTATCAGCTTGTAGATCTCATCATAATGCCAATCCACTTTTGATTTGAGCGATTTATCATGGTCGTTGTCTAATTGATCCCAATGCCCATCAAACCAGATCCCTGAGATCTCTCCATAATTGGTGAGCAGTTCTGTTAACTGCGCTTTCATAAAACTGATATAGCTGTTCCAGTCGCTTTTCTTTGTTCTGCCTGTTCCTTTGCCTGTCTTGCCTGTTTCATACTGGTAATCCGAACGGTACCAATCGAGCAAAGAATAATAGCAGAATAATTTAATGCCCTGCTTGTGGCATTCATCTGCGAGCTGGCGCAGGGCATCTTTCGCATACATTGTATTCGTGATCTTCCAGTCAGATTGTTTGGTATCCCAGTTGCTGAATCCATCGTGATGGCGCGTAATGAAAGTTATATACTTCATACCCGCGCTCTTCGCAGTGTTTACCCAGGCTTTCGCATCAAAATCAATTGGGTTGAATACGCGTATCAGATTGGTATATTCTTCAACACGGATATTGCGGTTATTCATCACCCACTCACCCGCGCCCAGTACACTCGATGCGCCCCAGTGAATGAACATGCCGAATTTCGCATCCTGGAAATCCTGTCTTGCAGCAAGGTTCTCAGGTGCAGGTATATACGTTTGTGAAAATGCGGATCCAAGAATAAAAGCAAACCCCGCTACTGCAAATAATTTTCTCATGTATGTTTAGTTGTTGAGTTTAACAAATCCTCCATCGATCGGGTAATCATTTCCTGTGATAAAACCCGCTTCATCGCTGCAGAGGTACAGAGCGAGTGCGGCTACTTCTTCCACGGTACCCATTCTTCCGACAGGTTGTGTTTTAGATAATTTTTCAAATATTTCCTTTTCTTTTCCGGGATAATTTTTTGCGATAAAACCATCTACAAAAGGTGTATGCACACGCGCAGGTGAAATGGAATTGCAGCGGATATTGTCTTTGAGATAATCTTTCGCAACGCTGAGTGTCATAGCAAACACCGCACCTTTACTCATACTATACGCAAAACGTTCATCGATGCCCACCAATGCAGCAACAGAAGCAACGTTGAGTATTGCACCACCACCTTTTTGTTTTAAGATAGGAATAGCCGCATGCAGGCAATTGTAAGCGCCTTTTACATTTACATTGTACACTCTTTCAAAATCTTCTTCAGAGGTTGTATCCGCTTTGCCTACATGTGCAATACCGGCGCAGTTAACCAGTATATCGAAAGAATTGATTTGTGTAAATATGTCTTTCACCTGCTGCTGGTCGCTGATATTGCAACTATGGGCGTGTGCGTTGCCATTGGCTGAAAGGATGGCTGCTACGGTTTCATCGGCGCCTGTCTTATTCAATTCAACGATATGAACCGTTGCGCCCTGTGCCGCGAACATGATGGCAACCGCTTTCCCGATACCGCTGCCGCCACCTGTAACTACTGCTGTTTTGTTTTGTAAAGAGAACATCGTTCAAAAGTTTATTCCTGGTACGAATTTATTGTAAAGAAAATATTTTATTCATCAATACCCATTTCTCACCCGGTTTTGCAAAAGGCAATGCCTGCTGGAAATTCCACATCAATGTTTCCCATTCCTGCACTTTTTCACTGGAGGCATCGGCTTTTGATTTGGCTTCAAAACTAAAACTGTCATTCACATCCATGATCATAAACAAACGGTTGCTCGCACGATAAATTTCCATCTGTTCAATACCGGACGAAGTAATACTCTCCAGTATTTCCGGCCATACATGTTCGTGCCAATGTTCGTATACTTTGATCAATGCGTCGTCATCGATCAGGTCGAGTGCAAGGCAATATCTTTTTGACATATATGTAATTTTTATTTTAACGTGTTGTGCTATTGCATCGTTCGATAGTCACTCACGAGTTAAATAAGGTGCCTGAAGCTGTGGTTAAAAGCTGGAACGCAAGGTGCGCAAAGGTTACGCAAAGAACGCAAAGGTTTCCTGGCGTCCCTTGCGCAACCTTTGGGGCTTTGCGTTCCAGCTTTAAATCAACCCATACAAACTCCAAACAACCGGTGTGCGTATCCTAACCAAAAATGTCATTCATTTAATAAGCACAACACCTTAATTTTTAACTTCTTTCACCACATGCCCCTTCCACCCAAACCAGAACACCACCACAAAACAAACCAGCGGCACTATATAACCCAATTGGATATTATGGGTAACATCACTGATATAACCTAATACCGGTGGCAATAAAGCGCCTCCCACTATTGACATGATGATCAGGCTGCTTCCCAATTCCGTATCGCTTCCAAGATCTTTAATTCCCAAAGAAAAAATGGTCGGGAACATGATGGACATGAAGAAGGCAATTCCGATCACCGCATATACAGGAATCATTCCATGTGCATTGATGGCAACCACGCTTAATACAACACATAAGAATGCATATATAGCGAGTAGTTTTGGCGGTGCAACAAAACGCATGATGAAAGTACCTGCAAATCGTCCCACCATAAATGCCATACCACAGCCCCATCCGAGATAATCGGCGGCTTTTATTTTATCAATTCCAGAGGATCTGATCGCAAAAAGAATAAAAAAGCTAAACACACAAACCTGCGCCCCAACATAAAAGAACTGTGCAACCACGGCCCACAACAAATGTTTATGGCGAAGAGTATGCATGATACTTTTACCCGGCGCAGTTTCTCCTTTTTCTTTGATCTCCGGCAATTTGATAAATGCAAAAATCAAAGCGATCACCACGATCACACAACCTAAAATAAAATAGGGCGTTTTTACCGATGCTGCTTCTGATGCAAGGGCCAGCTGTCTTGCCGTGGCGTTCATAGCATTCAATGCCTCATCCGAATTTCCTTCTGCAAGTATGATACGCGCACCAATGATTGGTGCCACAGTAGCAGCAAGGCCATTGAAGGATTGGGCAAAATTCAACCGTTGTGTAGAAGTGGCCGGGTCTCCCAATAAAGACGCGTATGGATTGGCAGCAGTTTCCAGTATCGTTAACCCGCAGGCGATGATAAACAGTGCCATCAAAAAGAAAGTGTACTGCTGGGTGTTGGCCGCGGGAATAAACAGGAAAGAACCGACCGCAAAAAAAGCGAGCCCGGTAATAATGCCTGCTTTGTAACCATACTTCTTCATGATAAATCCCGCCGGTAAAGCCATCACGAAGTAGGCAAT
>JAQBNJ010000233.1 GCA_028288645.1 Sediminibacterium sp. | reverse complement strand
CAATCCAACCCCTTCTTTCTCCCGATATATTTGGTTCAATAAACATCTGTTAAAATAAATGATAAAGAAAAAACGTTTTGTAACTTTAAAGCAATTCGTGCTTATTATTGGTAACCCCCAAATGTATTACATCCAATGGAAAGAGTGGGCACCTTGATCAACAAACTGAAAGAACAATTCGAGCAGCAGGCCGGGGCCGATAAACTGGCCGTAACCGCGCAATTGCTTCTTGCCGAATTGCAGAAGAACCATGCCCAACCTTCAGTGGCGAGGAAGATCTCTGTGGTTCTTCCATCTGTTCAGAGAACACGTTTTACAAATGATGTAGAGAGCCAGCCTGCTCCGCAACCGATAAAAGAACAATCTGCTCCCCAACCTGCAAAAGAAGAGCCTGCTGACGGTAACTGGCTGTTTGATATACCTGCTGAGATTCCAACGATGGCCCACCAGCCAAGTTCACCTGTTGTTGAAACAAAAGAATATGCCAAACGCGTAGCTGTAGCCGAAATATTCGAATTCAACACGGCGTTGGCAAACCAGGTAGAGAGCCTCAATGAAAAACTGAAAGAAGAAAGGGTAGAAGTGGCTGCCGCGCTCCAGGGTTCGCCTATCCGTGATCTTAAAAAAGCCATCGGCATCAACGATCGTTTTCTTTTTGTGAATGACCTGTTCAGGGGCGATGAGAACATGTATGAACGCAGCATTAAAACGATCAACGGATTTACGATCTATCCCGAAGCGGAATACTGGATCACCCGTGAGTTAAAAGTGAAACTCAGCTGGCCCGATCATAGTGAGACCGTTAAGCTGTTTGATCAACTGATCAAAAGACGGTTCTCCTGAATATACTTCATGGCTTTTGTGGTAGCGCCTGCATTATCTTTTACATATTGTCCCGCGGCCTGCGCGCTGCTTGCATAAAACTCCGGGCTTCCCAAAAATTCTTTTAAAAGATTTTCAAGTTCCAATGCATCTTCAATGGTAAAAGCTCCGCCGTAGTCGAGCAATCCATCGGCTTCAAAATATTTATCATACACCGGCCCGAATATTACCGGCTTGCTGTAAACAGCGGCTTCAAGAATATTATGTATGCCATCATCTCCGAATCCACCACCGATATAGCAAATGGTGGCGTAGTGATATAGCCTGCTCAGCATACCCATATTATCGATGATCAATACATTAACATCAGCAGGAATAACGGCACCTGTTTTCCAAGCTTTTTCATAGGAAGAAAACAGCATGGCATGTTTGTATAGCGACAGGCATTCCTGTAATCTTTCCTTCTCAATATCATGGGGTGCGATAAGAAATTTGATAGCAGAATTTGAATTCGCAAAATGATCCAGTTCTTCATCATCTTCTGTCCAGGTACTTCCCGCGACGATCGTAGTGTGGGTCCCGCAAAAATGATCAATTGCTGCTATCGGTTCAAAACCATCGGCGATGCTGATCACGCGGTCAAAACGTGTATCACCACTGATCATTACCTGGTCCTTGTAACCGAGGCTTTGCAACAGGTCGGCAGATAACTGGTTCTGTACAAAAAGATAAGAGAAAAAAGACAGCATTTTCCTGTTTACACCACCATACCATTTAAAGAAGAGCTGGTCCTTTCTGAAGATCCCGGAGATCAACACCAATGGTATACTCCTATGCTTTGCTTCATGCAGGTAATAATACCAGAATTCATATTTCACAAACAACACAAGTGATGGCTGCACAATATTGTAGAACCGGTTCGCGTGCGCAGGAGAATCCATCGGCAGGTAAAAAACATGATCGGCGCCGGCATAATTCTTTTTTACTTCATATCCTGATGGAGAAAAAAAAGTAAGCAGTATACAATAATTGGGATATTGTTTTTTTAGATTTTCCAATACGGGTGAACCCTGTTCAAATTCCCCCAATGAAGCACAATGCATCCAGATAACGGGAGATGTGTTTTTATGAAAAGCGGCAGATAATTTCTTGAATATTCCTCTTCTTCCCTGTATCCATAGCCTGGCTTTTTGATTAGTGAAACCAAGCAGCCATGCCAGTTTCGGGTATAGCCAGGTGAATAGCCTGTAAATAAGCATTATGAAGTTGGGGTTTGTTCATACAAAGAAACGAATAAAAACACTTGTTTATTGGGAGTGCATAATATTGCGCTGATTGGTGGGGATACTGCTTTTTTGCAGTAATTTTGCCTGCTCAAAACGAACAGTCTTTATGCGTCCGATACAAATGGTAGATACCAAAACTCAAGACCTCAATATCAAAGAAGAAGTGGACGCGGCGATACAGGAAGTTCTTGACAGTGCGGCGTATATCAATGGGAAGCCTGTGCAGGACTTTGCTTCGGGGTTGAGTGCCTATCTCGGAATCAAACACACCATACCCTGTGCCAATGGAACCGATGCTTTACAAATAGCCATGATGGCATTGGGCCTGCAACCGGGAGATGAAGTGATCACTCCTTCTTTTACCTATATCGCCACTACAGAAGTGGTGGCATTGCTGAAACTGAAACCGGTATTTGTAGAAGTGGATGCCCGTACATTTTGTATGGATCCGGCTTCTTTGCGTAAAGCCATTACACCTAAGACGAGGGCAATAGTTCCTGTTCATTTATACGGCCACGCGGCTCCCATGGAAGAGATCATGCAGATAGCGAAGGAGTTTGGTTTGTATGTAATAGAGGACAATGCGCAGGCAATAGGTTGTGATTATACTTTTTCTGACGGATCCAAAAAGAAGACCGGTACTATTGGAACAGTGGGCGCCACTTCATTTTATCCAAGCAAGAACCTCGGTGCATTTGGAGATGGCGGCGCAGTGTTTACCAACGATGATGTGTTGGCGCAAAAAATGAAGATGATTGCCAACCACGGCCAGCAAAAAAGATATTACCACGAAATGGTTGGCTGTAATTCAAGACTCGATTCTATACAGGCGGCGATACTAAACATAAAATTGCAGAAACTGGATGACTATAACAGGGCGCGGCGTGAAGTAGCCGCTTACTATGATGAAGCTTTTGTAGGCAATGCAAAAATAACCACACCGTTTGTTGCCGGTTACAGCGATCACGTGTATCATCAATACACTTTGGTATTGAATGATGTTGACAGAGATGGCTTGAATGTTTTCCTGGCAGAGAACAAGATTCCTTCCATGATCTACTATCCTGTGCCTGGCCATCGCCAGAAAATGTTTGATTCTTTTGATTTGCCGAAATATGAACTGGCAACAACAGACTGGCTTACAGAAAGGGTGATCTCATTACCTGTTCATACAGAAATGGATAAGGAACAGTTAGCTTATATTGCAGCACACGTTATAAAATTCATAAACCAATAATTCATGAAAATCGCAGTCGTTGGAACAGGTTATGTTGGTCTGGTTACCGGAACTTGTTTTGCCGAAACAGGTAATAAAGTTACCTGCATCGACATCGACCGCGAAAAGGTCGGGAAGCTGTCGGGTGGTGAGGTAACCATTTACGAACCAGGCCTTGAGAAAATTTTTCTTCGCAACCTGAAAGAAGGGCGATTGCAATTCACAACAGATCTTGCTGAAGGTATCAAAGATGCCGTCATCATTTTTCTCGCTTTGCCTACGCCTCCGGGCGAGGGTGGATCGGCCGACTTGAAGTACGTATTGGGCGTAGCATCGGAACTTGGAAAGATCATCACAGACTATAAAGTGGTTGTTAATAAGAGCACGGTACCTGTTGGCACTGCAGACAAAGTACGGGCGGCCATCGCAGCGAATTACAAAGATGAATTTGATGTGGTAAGCAACCCGGAATTTTTACGCGAAGGCGTGGCAGTGGATGATTTTATGAAACCCGACAGGGTAATTGTTGGTACACGTTCTGAACGTGCGCGCAAAGTGATGAATGAGCTCTACGGCCCTTTTGTGCGCCAGGGTAATCCTGTAATTTTTATGGATGAAAAATCCGCAGAGCTTACCAAGTATGCGGCTAATTCGTTTTTAGCAACCAAGATCTCGTTTATGAATGAGATAGCGCAGTTGTGTGAAAAACTGGGTGCTGATGTTGATATGGTACGCAGGGGCATCGGCAGTGACGAGCGAATCGGCAAACGTTTCCTTTTTCCCGGTATTGGTTATGGCGGAAGTTGTTTTCCAAAAGATGTGCAGGCCCTGGTCATGTCTTCTGAAGAGATCGGTTACGACCTGAAAATATTAAAAGCAGTGGAAGAAGTAAATAACCTGCAGAAACTGCACCTCCTTCCCAAAATAGAAAAATATTTTAATGGCAACCTCAAGGGAAAACAATTGGCGTTATGGGGGCTTGCTTTTAAACCCAATACAGATGATATACGTGAAGCACCTGCTTTATATTTGATAGATGCGTTTTTGAAAGCGGGTGCAACGGTGGTGGCTTTTGACCCGGAAGCCATGCTCAATGTAAAAAAACTGCTTGGCGACAAAATAAAATATGCAGAAAATCAATATGCTGCCCTGGACAATTCAGATGCATTGATCATTGCAACAGAGTGGAGCGAATTCAGGACACCTGATTTTGAAATGATCAACAGCCGCCTTAAGAATAAAGTGATCTTTGATGGGCGCAATGTATTTGATGTGGCGTATATTTCAAATCTCGGTTATCATTACGAAAGCATCGGTCGCCCTAAAGTAATCTAATATGAAAGCAAAACGCGTGCTCATTACAGGTGCAGCAGGTTTTTTAGGTTCGCACCTGTGCGACAGGTTTATTAAAGAAGGTTATCACGTGATCGGTATGGATAACCTGATCACGGGTGATATTCAAAATATCGAGCACCTATTCAAACTGAGCAATTTTGAATTCTAT
>JAQBNJ010000222.1 GCA_028288645.1 Sediminibacterium sp. | reverse complement strand
ATAGACAACAAGCGGGCGTTAAATTATAGCGATGTAAACTATAATTTTCATTTTTTTATCGCCTTGGCTATAACACTATTGTCACTGAGAATACGCAGGTTAAAAAGAAATAAGGAAACAACCAGTTCAGGATCTTTCTTCTGCTAAGGCAGAGCGGGAGATCCTGAACTTATTTTCCAAACTTCTTCTTCAACAAACTCAACGCATCATCCACACTCATTTCTGCTTCCTTTTTGAATTGAGGCTTGGGCCTTGAAATCCTTGTTTCTCTAGCCGGCGCTTCTTCTGTTTGTTTGATGGATAGTGCAATGCGTTTCCTTGCCACATCCACTTCCATAATTTTCACATTCACTTTTTGCCCGAGCTTCAAAACTTCGCCCGGATCTGTTATGTATTTATGTGCTATCTCGCTTACATGAACCAACCCATCCTGTTTTACACCGATATCAATGAATGCACCAAAACGTGTGAGGTTGGTTACAGAACCCGGTACGATCATGCCCACATGCACATCTTCTATCTTGTAGATATTCGCAAATTCAAACTGTTCCAGTTCGCTACGGGGATCGAGCCCTGGTTTTTTCAATTCATTGAGTATGTCTTTAATGGTCAATTCTCCGAATTGTTCTGAGACATATTTTTTGGCATCGATCTTTTTCAACAATTCTTCATTGCCAATCATCGATTTTACTTCCACGCCTGCATCGGATGCGATCTTCTCTACAAGTGAATAAGTTTCTGGGTGAACGGCGCTTGCATCCAACGGATTCTCTCCATCCTTGATGCGTAAGAATCCTGCGCACTGTTCATATGCCTTGCCTCCTAATCTTGGCACTTTCAATAATTGTTCCCTGCTCGTGAATTTGCCGGATTCGTTTCTATACTTTACAATATTTTCAGCAAGGGTTGCACCGATACCACTTACATAACCGAGCAAATGTTTACTCGCGGTATTCAGGTTCACGCCAACATTATTTACGCAACTCACAACCGTTTGATCGAGCCTTTCTTTTAAACGGAATGCATTTACATCATGTTGATATTGTCCAACGCCAATACTTTTCGGATCGATCTTTACCAGTTCGGCCAAAGGATCCATCAATCTCCTGCCGATACTTACAGAACCGCGCACAGTAACATCCTGTTCAGGAAATTCTTCTCTTGCCGTTTCCGAAGCAGAATAAACAGAAGCGCCATCTTCATTCACTAAGAAAACAGGCAGCCCGAGGTTGAGTTTCTTAATGAATTGTTCCGTTTCCCTTCCCGCTGTTCCATCACCTATCGCAAAAGCTTCGATCGCATATTCTTTTACAAGTGATCTTATTTTATATTCGCTGTCTTGCATGCGGTTGGCTTCATGCACATAGACCAGGTCTGTTTTTTTGAGTTCGCCTTTTTCATCCAGACAAACCACTTTACATCCACTTCTGTATCGCGGATCGATGGCAAGGATCTTTTTACTTCCCAATGGAGAACTCAACAATAACTGGCGAAGATTCTCTGCAAATACAGCGATCGCTTCTTCGTCAGCTTTCTGTTTCAATGCAGTTCTGAATTCGCTTTCGAGACTGGGTTGCATCAAACGTCGGTAAGCGTCCCTTACTGCTTTCTTCACATGTTCGGTTGAAGGCGTCAATGCCTTCACATAATTCTTCTCCAGTATTTCCAATGCATCTTCTTCCATCGGTGAAATAGACATGCGCAGAAAGCCCTCTAAAAAACCGCGAAGCACCGCGAGAATACGGTGGGAAGGGATCCTGTGTACCGGTTCAGAAAAATCAAAATAATCTTTGTACTTGATGCCTTCTGTTTCTTTATCTGTTAATACTTTGCTTTGTAAGGCGGCTTTTTCTTCGAACAGTTTCCGCAACCTGGCACGCAGGTTCACATCTTCATTCACCGTCTCTGCAATAATATCCCTGGCTCCCTGCAAAGCTTCCTCTTCTGTTTTTATTTTTTCATTGATGTATTTTGCCGATTCAACTGTAATATCAACAGCACCCTGTTCGAGCATCAGCAAAGCCAGCGGCTCCAAACCATTTTCACGCGCTGTTTGCGCCTTTGTTTTTCGTTTTGATTTATAAGGCAGATAAATATCTTCCAGCTCAACCATGGTAGTTGCGGCGTTGATCTTTCCCTGCAAATAATCGGTCATCTTGCCCTGCTCTGCAATGGATTTTTCTATGAATGTTTTACGTTCTGTAAACTCTTTCAGGAATTTTGCTTCATCCTGTACCTGCAAGATCTGTACTTCATCCAGTCCACCCGTCATGTCTTTCCGGTAACGGGCTATAAAGGGTAACGTTGAACCCTCTGCGAACAATTGTAATACTGCTTCTACCTGTTTTTTACTGATTTTGATCCGTGTTGCGATCAGCGCTGCGAACTCCTGCATAAAAGATTAATCCTATTTTAATTGACTAAAAAGACTGCGAATGTAATTGTATCGTTTATTCATCAGCCAAACTACCCCCAGTTTATTTATGCCCAGGATCATTCTGCTTATTTTGCTTCCGTTTTTCTTTTACCTTGGCAACGCGCAAACTACCAATATGTGGCAAGGTGAAGGTGAATACCTGGATGGCCAACCTTTCACTACTGTTATGAAAAAGATGGCGGCGGAGAAAAAACTGGAGTTCATGGTGGCTAATGATGGATCCGTATCAGGAAGACTGGTCACGAAGTACAACAAATCAAAAGCTGTTATTCCACACGACGGCGACGACCAGCATTTTTCCATATCGGGCAGGTTCGATGCAGCCAAGAGATCTTTATTGCTGATCATTACACATTTCAGGTCAAAACCGGATGCTTCGGAAAGTTATCTCACTTTCAGCAAGCCTGATACTGTGTACTATGATCTTTCCTCCGTACAGAACGGCACCAGGATCACTACCACCGGTGTTGCCAATAAAATATTGAATAAAAATACAATGGGGGAATGGGTGGGTTCATTTATGGGCGGAGGTTTGGGCATGAATTTGAGGAACAATGCGAGCATGCATATCTTACCGTTACGGATCCGGTTTGAAACCAGCGGCCCGCTTCTTCCTCCAAACGATATGGCTGCCCCTGTTTTACAGGATGCAGCACCCGCTGCTAAAACAGCATCCGTCGTGAGCCTTACATCACTTATCAGGGAAACAAAGATCCAGCGAACCATCGTACTTGATACCTCTTTTATGAAATTGGAGCTGTACGATAACGGCGAGATAGATGGCGATATCGCAACACTTGTATTTGATGGAAAGATCATTCTCGATAAACAGCTTTTATCTGCAAGAGCCGCTATAGTGTTTATCAATCTTTCCAAACATAATCCAGAACATACCATTGAATTATTTGCGAATAATATGGGATCGATCCCGCCGAACACAGCCTTGCTGA
>JAQBNJ010000211.1 GCA_028288645.1 Sediminibacterium sp. | reverse complement strand
TCTCAACTTCTATTAGGCAAACAAATTCCTGCGTCAGCACCTCAAAATATTAATTAGTACAGTTCATCCCGGTTTCTGTGCAGTTCATCAAATTATTTATTAGTATCTTTTGTATAATTGTTTATTTGATCATGGCAATCAACCTGAAAAAATATGCGGCGGTCATTTGTATTTCACTGATGACAGGCATCTCTTACGCTGCCTCCGCACAGGGTTTCCCCGCTGTTGTTTATGTAGGCACCACCGCCTGTGATGCGTACATCAAACAAGTCACAGGCATTCCCGCGAAAGCGGAATGCGACAAGATCCAATGGAAACTTTCCCTGGATCAATCAGGCAAATACCTGGCTTCGCTAACCTATGGATTACAGGAACAGAGTGGCCCGGGATTTATCGGTGGAGGAAAAAGTTTTCAGATAGAAGGCAACTGGACAAATGAAACAGGCACTGCTACAGATCCCCGCGCAAAAATTTACCGGTTGGATCGGGGTAAAGACCAGCCAGAGATATTACTCGTAAAAATGGATGATTCCATCCTTCATTTTTTATTCAGCGATAAAAAGTTTTTAATAGGAAATGCGGGCTACGGATATGCGCTTAGCCGTGAAAACAATTAAGTATGAAAAGCAAATTGTCATATTTCTTTTTCGTTCTGTTATTTCTCCAAACCTTTCATGCGAGATCGCAAGACAATATCGTTAATAAGCCGGCAAAAAATACCGCACGTGTACCCATCCCCGAAGGAGCAACCGTAGTTGGCGTTTTTGATGGAAGAAGTCCTTGCCAGGAAATTGCAAAAGAACTAAATGTAAAAGCGATACCGGAATGTATTAAGATAAAATGGCGGTTGATATTGTATCGCGATTCGATAACCCAGGCGCCTACACGTTACCATCTCGAGGGTTTTGTTTACCGCAATCCGCCACGGGAAGGAAAATGGAGCATTGTTCGCGGAACAGCAAACGACCCGAATGCCGAAGTGATTCAACTTGACCCGGATAAACAGTCATCGATGTTCTTCTTTAAAGCGGATGATAATGTACTCTTCATTTTGGACAATAAGAAGAAGTTAATGCCCGGTAATGATCATTTCAGTTACGTGCTGTACAGGACAGAAAATTAGATCCACATTTATTTCTTCAGATATTCTTCAATATTTGCACGCATCGACCTGGTGCCTGCAAAATCTTATCCCGATCAGGAACTTATCCTCTCCGTAAAAAAAACATCCTGTTTGGTATAATTCACGCTGAACAACAGATAAATAACACCATCTTGTAATAAATTAGCAACTCAACGACGAACGCTTAAACATCTGTTATGGATCCTATCATCAGCCTGAAAAACGTGTATAAAAGCTATGGCGCGAAACAGGTATTAAAAGGCATCAATCTCGACATTTACCCGGGCCAGGTAATTGGCTATATCGGTCCGAACGGTGCGGGTAAAAGTACTACGGTAAAGATCCTCTGCGGGCTGATCTCTGATTATGAAGGCGAAGTTTCCATTGAAGGTATTAACCTGAAACAGGACCCGATCGCTGTAAAAGCAAAGATCGGTTATGTGCCTGAATTGGCTGAATTGTATGATGTATTAACACCTGTCGAGTTCCTTGGTTTTATGGGCGAGTTGTATAATATGCCGAAAGAATTAGCCACCGACCGTATTACCAAAATGCTGGCCGCATTCGGACTCGAAGCGAACATGCACCAACGCATGGATACTTTCAGTAAAGGTATGCGGCAGAAAGTATTGATCAGTTCGGGATTGTTACATAATCCTGATATCATTATCCTGGATGAACCTTTAAGCGGACTGGATGCAAACAGTGTGATCATTGTAAAAGACCTCATTAGTAAACTCGCCAAAGATGGCAAGACCATTTTTTATTGCAGCCATATGATGGATGTGGTGGAAAAAGTGAGCGACCGCATCGTGCTCATCAACGAAGGCACCGTGATCGCTGACGGAAGTTTTGAGGAACTGCAACAACAACAGGGCAACCAGAGCCTCGAAAAGATCTTTGCTCACATGACCTCGAAAGATTCACTGTCAGATGCAGCGGATCAATTAATGAATGCATTCGGAAACTAATTGAAAATGAACATCTTTAATAGATTTTTTTTACGCGCCGTATTGCTTCCCTCTGGTTTATACCGGAAAATGGGCGTGAACATCCCGCACCTAAAAGCTATACTCACAACCAAATTGATGATGGACGACCGGCGTGTAAGCGGTATCCAGCAAACAAGAAAAAAGAAGTTAAAAAAAGAACCGAAAAATACAACGATCGGAAGCATGCTCGCTACGGCTATCATGGGCTGCGTCTTCCTGTTTGCATTCTCTGTTGGTAAAGATTATCTCACACAGCTAACTATTTATTTTTCTTTTTACATCTTCACATTAACTTCTGTATTGATCTCTGATTTTACTTCTGTGTTGATAGATGTGCGCGATAATCTTATTATCCTACCCAAACCGGTTAACGATAAAACATTCGTATTGGCGAGACTATTACACGTGGTGATCCATGTATCCAAACTCGTGATGCCGATGGCATTACCTACGGTAATTGCACTTGGTATAAAGGAAGGTATCAGCGGATTTTTACCATTTATTTTTTTAGTGATCGCAGCCACCCTGTTTACTATTTTCCTGATCAATGCGATGTACCTGTTGATCTTAAAATTTACTACGCCCGAGAGATTCAAGAGTATCATCAGTTATTTCCAGATCTTCTTTGCGATCTTTTTTTATGCCGGTTATCAATTAGTTCCCCGTTTGGTCAGCAAGACCCTGATATCAGGTTATAGCATCGCTTCTTTTAAATATGCATTTCTAACCGTACCTTATTGGTTCGCTGCGGGCTGGCAATACCTGCATGACTTTCAATGGAACTCGCCGTTGTTCATTTATTTTTTACTGACGATTTTATTACCTGTGTTCAGTATATGGATCGTGATCAAATATTTCGCACCATCGTTTAACCGAAAACTTTCCATGATCGGTGGCAGTGAAAGTGAAACAGCACCGGTACAGCAGAAAGGTAAAGCGATCGTGTCAACCACGTCTGCCTATATAAGTACATTGGGCGGATGGCTCACAGAGAAAGGCACAGAAAGAATGTCGTTCCTGCATACCTGGAAAATGACGGGCCGCAGCAGGGATTTTAAGTTGAAGGTCTACCCCTCTGTTGGATATATTGCTGTTTACATGGTCTTGCTGTTTGTAAACAATGGAAAATTATCATTAGATAACATGCACAACCAAACAGGCCCCGGCAAATTTGTTTTTATGAGCGTGATCTATTTCAGCAGTTTCGCGTTAATGATGGCGATCTATCAATTGGCTTATTCAGATAAATACAAAGCGGCCTGGATCTATTTTATCACACCCATCCAATCACCCGGTAAACTGTTGAGCGGCGCACTCAAATCGATCATCGTAAAATTGTATTTGCCGATGGTGGTGCTTACCTGTATTGCTGCACTGATCATTGTTGGCCCGCAGGTCATTCCCAATTTAATCTTTGGCATCTTCAATCAAATATTGATCATCACTTTTGTTGGCTACCTCGCATTACGCGATATACCTTTCTCTACGCAACAGGCGAGTGTAAAAGGCAGCGGCTTTATCAGGGGCTTAGTATCTATGATCTTGCCGTTAATATTGGGAACTCTGCACTTTTTTGTCTATCCCTATTTGATCGTGATCATTGTTCTTGGTATTCTTTCCATTATTGCTTCGTGGTTAATGATGGACGCATTGAAGAACAAAGGCTGGGGGAAGATACAGGTGAAAGAATATGAGAGTTGATCCCTTGTTTTCTTTTTTTCTTCGTTTTTCTTCTATTGAAATTTTCAGAACACAGAATATTCGATTCAATAAAAGAAAAACGAAGAAAAGAAGCGCGGCTGTAAACGTGAGATCCTGCGTTATACTCCTTATCTCTTTTTCTCCTGTCGTTCTCTTACCGAAATAAACATCTTCAAAAGTGCATGAGGGCTGCAATTGCAGGCAATGTCAACAAGAGAAAGACAGGAGAAAAAGAGATAGGAAGAGATGATACAAAAAAAATCAACTCGCTTTCGAGGTCACCATCGTATTCACATCATTATTCTTTACCTTTTTACGGTAATTATGGAACAGGCTTTTCCACTGGATGCTGAGTACACCGAGTACGCCTTCTTTGATGATGCCTTTACTCATTTTGCTGACTCCGATCTTTCTATCTACAAAAGTGATGGGCACTTCTTTGATCGTGAACCCTAATTTCCACGCAGCGAATTTCATTTCTATCTGGAAAGCATATCCCACAAATTGGATCATATCAAAATTGATCGATTCCAATACCTGGCGTTTATAACATACAAATCCTGCAGTAGGATCATTCACAGGCATCCATGTGATCAGTTTGGTATACAGTGCACCGCCTTTAGAATACAGTTGCCTGTCGAGCGGCCAGTTCTCTGTTTTTCCACCGGGTACATAACGGCTGCCAATGGCAACATCAGCGCCATCATTTTTACAGGCATTGTATAATCTTTCGAGGTCGGTAGGATTGTGTGAGAAATCAGCATCCATTTCAAATATATACCTGTAACCTTTTTCGATACTCCAGCGGAATCCGTAAATATAAGCGGTGCCGAGTCCGAGTTTGCCCTTGCGCTCTTCTATAAATAACTGGCCAGGATAAGTATTCATCAGGCCACGAACAATATCAGCGGTGCCATCGGGTGAACTATCATCTATCACAAGGACATGATAATCCTGATGGAGCGCAAAAACGGCGGTTATAATGGATGCGATATTCTCCTT
>JAQBNJ010000146.1 GCA_028288645.1 Sediminibacterium sp. | reverse complement strand
GTTTGATAGCGGTTGTATCGATCACAACTACCGTTTCTTTAGGTTTGCTGTTACATGCTGCAAAAACAGCAGCTATGCTTAAAGCAATAAATAATTTCTTCATTATACTGAGTTTTGATTTTTTTACAATAACTGTATAATGATGTATAAAATAACCGTGCCACGCACCTTGTTATAAATGTTCATATATAAAACAAATATTAAGAAGCATGGGGAACTGTTCCCGTTTTGGGGAAGCCGCAGGTATAATCGGCCACTGGTGTCATCTGAGTCACTTTTTAAATCCTATTCTTTCTCTGTTCTCCCATTTTCGTTGCGCCGCTTTCTCATCCAGTATTTACAACACCATTATTGATGATGATTCTTTTTCCGGTGCTGAAAAGGAGCTTGAAATGATTTTAATAGGCAAAAGTTCTTCTATTAGATTCTATGGTAAGGGGATTAATACCGTGCTTTCAGGCATTGACAGACATAAATAACTAAAGGAAAAAGGCTTTACTTCCCAATACAAAACTTCGAAAAAATAAAGTCCAACTGGTCCTCATTCGTGATCTGCCCGGTAATGGTGCCGAGGTAGTGAAGGCTTTGCCTGATATCAAGTGCCAGCAGGTCGCCGGGCACTTTTTCTTCGAGCCCGCGTTGTACATCTGCCAATGCATGACTCAGTTTCTGCAAGGCATCGAAATGTCGTGCGTTGGTTACGATCGTGTTTTCGGTATTGATATCGCCATGGATCGCTTTGGCAACAAGCGCGTCTTTTAGTGCATCGATATTCGTGCGTTCTTTGGCAGAGATGAAAATGATATTCTCAAAAGCAGCGAATTGTTTTTCAACCAGTGCTTCTTTCCCATCAATTTTATTTCCGATCAGTATGTACTGGATATTTTCTTTTACGAATCCATTTACTACTTCCTGCAGGATCTCCGCATCGATCTCATTCACATCAAACAGGTACATCACTACGTTGGCAGCACGCATTTTTTCATAGCTCCTTTCAACACCGATGCTTTCAATGGTGTCCTGTGTATGTTCGCGGATGCCCGCGGTATCTATCAAACGAAATAATACGCCTTTGATGTTTAATATTTCTTCGATCGTATCTCTTGTCGTTCCCGCAATAGCACTTACAATGGCGCGGTTCTCATTCAGCAGGGTATTGAGCAAGGTTGATTTGCCTGCATTGGGTTTCCCAATGATGGCAACCTGCACGCCATTTTTTATCACGTTCCCCAATTGAAAGGAACTGATCAGTTGGTTGGTAGAAAGTGAAAGCTGGCTGATAAGATTAGTGAGTTGTGTCCTGTCTGCGAACTCCACATCTTCCTGCGAGAAATCGAGTTCGAGCTCTATCATGGCCGAGAAACGGATCAGTTGTTCGCGCAGTTGATGAAGATCAGATGAGAACCCGCCGCGCATGCTATGCAGGGCCGTTTTGCGGCTCGCTTCTGTATTGCTCGCGATCAGATCGGCCACCGCTTCGGCCTGCGTAAGATCAAGCTTGCCATTCAGAAAAGCGCGTTGCGTGAACTCTCCCGGTTTTGCCACACGAACACCACGGTTCGTGATCGCCTGGATAATATTTTCCTGGATAAAAGGTGATCCATGACAGCTGATCTCTATCACATCTTCACCCGTATAAGAACGCGGCCCTTTGAACAATGAGAGCACTACTTCATCTAATATTTTTTTATCATCATGCAGAAAGCCAACATGTATCGTATGCGAAGATTGTTTAGAAAGTTCCTTCGAAGGAAACATTCCATTCACTACCGCGAATGTTTCTTTGCCGCTTACACGTATCACGCCGATAGCGCCGATACCCGGCGGAGTTGCCAGTGCTATGATCGTATCATCCCATCCACTTAGTTGTCCTAACATAATGCGGCAAAAATAGAGTAAGTTTGGGGTTTGTGGTTTGGAGTTTGGGGTTCTTTAACGCCGAACCCAAAACTCCAAACGCCAAACAAAGATGGTGCAACCCTTTACTCTACCGATACACGGAACGTGATATTTTGCTTCTGTCGGTAAATAACTTTTTTTCCATTCTGTTCTGCGGGCGACCAGTTAGGGCCTTTCTTAATTACTTTGATTGCTTCAGCCGCTGTTCCATAGCCGGGATCGTTCTCGGCTTTTACATCGCTGATCATACCATTGACATCTACAACAAAAGAAACAGTTACGGTGTAAGTACCGGGGGGCGCTCCATTGTCGGAAGGCAGGTCCTTGTTGAGATTGCGCTCGAGGTATTTTCTCCAGCCATCAACACCGCCCGGGAACTGCGCATTCATTTGCGTGGTGATGAAACCAGGTTCATCTCCCGATGCTGTATGCGGAGGTTCGAGCGTTAGGCCTTTCACTTCAACAGGCGGCGCAACTACGTCAGTGATAATTCCTTTCATATTTTTGTTTCCAATTTGCGGATCAACGAGCTCTTCTACGGGCGGTATTTCATCCTCCGGTTTAAATTTTATATCCGGCACAATAAGAGGCACTACATCTTTCACCATCGCGATAGTTGGTGCAGGTTTTTCGATGGGCCTGGGAATTTCTTTGGGTTTAACAGGTGGTTCGATATCTGTTAACTCAACAACTGGACCATAATTATCTATGATTGTTTTCTTTTTACCATTTGCCAGAATGGACCCTACGGTAAAAAGCAGGCAAAGAAAAAAAGTTCCCGATAATGCATAACCGATCCGCCTGTCATATGTTCTGCGCAATTGATAGGCGCCATATTTTTTATTGCGGCCGTCGAAAAGTATATCGAGAAGATCTGCGGAAAGAATGTTTGACTTTTCCATAATGTTTTTTTAATTAAGAAATTTGTGAGCGCTTATTATCACATTAGTCAGCCGATACACGAAATGTGATATTCTGTTTTTGACGATAGATCACTTTTTGTCCGTTCTGTATAGCCGGCGCCCAGTTAGGGCCTTTTTGAATTACCTTAATAGCTTCTGCTTTTGTACCATATCCTGGATCGTTCTCAGCCTTAACATCACTTATTGCGCCATTCCTGTCTACAACAAATGAAACAACGACCGTATAATCCCCTGTAGGCGCACCATTATCAGAAGGAAGGTCTTTGTTAAGATTACGCTCCAGGTATTTTTTACAGCCCGCAAATCCTCCCGGAAACTCTGCCTGTTGTTGTACAGTTACAAATATCTTATCAATGTCCTCTTCAACTTTTGGCGCAGCGGGAGTGATGCCCTT
>JAQBNJ010000134.1 GCA_028288645.1 Sediminibacterium sp. | reverse complement strand
CTTTGATCACTTTCAGCATCTTCACCACTTCGTCTTTAGCTTCTATCTTTTCTTTCGGGTGTTTACAGTTATCACAGTTACCGCAATTGGGGGTGTCCCAATCTTCACCAAAATAGTGGAGTAAGATCTTACGGCGGCAAACAGCGCTTTCGGCGTAGGCTACTGTTTCATCAATGAGTTGCGCGCCTACTTCTCTTTCGCTTAAAGGTTTATCGCGCATCAGGTGTTCGAGCTTGGAAACATCTTTGTGTGAATAGTATAACACACAAAGGCCTTCCATACCATCGCGTCCCGCGCGACCGGTTTCCTGGTAATAATTTTCTATCGATTTAGGAATATTGAAATGAATCACATAACGGATATCCGGTTTATCAATACCCATTCCGAATGCGATGGTGGCAACGATCACCTGTACATCTTCATTCAAAAATTTATCCTGCCTGTCTGCACGAAGTTTCTGATCAAGGCCCGCATGATAAGCAACGGCTTTGATACCGTTGGCCATTAGGATCTCGGCCAGTTCTTCTGTTGTTTTTCTATTGAGCGTGTAAATGATCCCGCTTTTCCCTTTATGGCCGGTAATGAATTTTACGATGCTCTTGATCGTTTGTTCTTTTTCAATCTTGGGTTGTATCTCATAATAGAGATTCGACCGGTTAAACGAAGAAAGAAAAATATTCGGTTCACGAAGGCCGAGGTTCTTTACAATATCACTTTTTACTTTCGGTGTTGCGGTTGCCGTTAATGCAATAACAGGGATATCGGGGTTGATGATATCCATCATTTCGCGAAGCCTTCTATATTCCGGCCTGAAATCATGGCCCCACTCAGAAATACAATGCGCTTCATCCACCGCGAAGAAAGAGATCTGCAGGTCGCTGAAATAATCAAGGTTCTCCTGTTTGGTGAGTGTTTCGGGCGCTACATATAAAAGTTTGGTCTTGCCGGCAGTGAGATCATCACGTACCGCTTTTATCTGTCCTTTATTAAGCGATGAGTTCAGGAAATGTGCTACTTCATCGTTTTCGCTGTAACCGCGTACCAGGTCAACCTGGTTCTTCATCAACGCGATCAATGGCGAAACAATAATGGCGCAACCCGGCATGATCATCGCGGGCAACTGGTAGCATAAACTTTTGCCGCCGCCTGTGGGCATGATCACAAAAGTATCCTGGCCGCTCAAAACGCTGTTGATCGCCAGTTCCTGTGTTCCCTTAAATTCGCGGAAGCCAAAATATTGTTCAAGTGCACCGTAAATATCGTAGGTATGGGCAGTTTTTACGGGTGTTGCTTTGGGGGCAGCGGTTCTTTTTGGAGGTGCAGCTCTTTTAGGAGCTGCTTTCTTTGTACTAGTAGCCATGTCTCAAAAGTCAATTTTCTTCCCTTCTTCGCGGGAGTAACAGGTAATAATATACTTCTTTTTCCGGACTTTATCGTGTAAAAGTTATCAATCCGGCGAGGCAATAATCCAGTTAGTGTTCCCTGGTCAGGAGGAAGTTTTATAAAAGGATGGCGAAGTTAACGAAGTATCATTGCAATATGCATGGTTAACCGTTAAAGTTTACCTTTGTTGGCCATGAATTCACCCATCGCTCAAACCGCCTTGCATACCATACAATTAGAGGCCCAATCCGTTGCCGGGCTGGCCGCTTTTATCGATGCGTCTTTTGAAAAAGCCGTTCAAACCGTGCATGCCGCAAAAGGCCGCCTGGTGATCAGTGGCATTGGCAAGAGCGCCATTGTGGCTCAGAAGATCGTGTCTACACTGAATTCCACCGGTACGCCCGCCCTTTTCATGCACGCGGCCGATGCCATTCATGGTGACCTGGGTATGATCCAGGAGGGAGATGTGGTGATGATCATCAGTAAAAGCGGCGAAAGCCCTGAGATCAAAGTGTTGGTTCCCCTGATCAAAAATTTTGGCAATACCCTGGTAGGGATGGTGGGAAATACGGAGAGTTTCCTAGCAATAAATGCCGATATCCTGTTAAATACTACGGTAAGCAAAGAAGCCTGTCCCAATAACCTTGCCCCCACCAGCAGCACTACGGCGCAGATGGTTATGGGTGATGTGCTGGCTGTTTGCCTGATGCAACTGAATGGTTTCACGGGCCAGGATTTTGCAAAGTTCCACCCGGGCGGCAACCTCGGAAAACGTTTATACCTCAGGGTGAGCGACCTTTATACGGCCAATGAGAAGCCTGCCGTATTGCCAACTGCTACCTTAAAGGAGGTGATCGTTGAGATCACGGCAAAAAGATTAGGTGTAACGGCCGTTACCGGCGCCGACGGACAAGTAGCCGGTATTATTACCGATGGTGACCTGAGGAGGATGCTGGAAAGAAGCGACAATATTCAATCTGTTACCGCAAAAGATATCATGTCCGCCAATCCCAAAACCATACTGCCTTCTTTATTGGCCGTTGAAGCGCTGGATACATTACGGAATAATGATATCAGTCAGTTGATCGTGGCCGAGAACGGGAAGTACTTAGGGATTTTACATATACATGATCTGGTGAGGGAAGGAATTGTTTAGGCAAGCTGTTAGGTATTAGGCGTTAGCAGTTAGCTTGTTAGTGATATAATAATGTATTTTTCTGCTAATGGCTAAATGCTAATAGCTAATAGCTGGAATAAAGCCTGTAATATTGCAGCGCAAAATTGCCCGTTATCTAACTTTCGAATTAATGAACAAGCATCACTATGTAGCGATCATGGCAGGGGGTATCGGAAGCCGTTTCTGGCCAAGTAGCAGGGCGGGTTATCCAAAACAGTTTCTTGATATTTTGAATACGGGCAAAACGCTGATCCAATGGACCTTTGAGCGCTATGCAGCTTTTATCCCGGTTGAAAACATCTTTGTAGTTACATCGGAAGAGTATACCCATATCGTAAAGGAGCAACTGCCTGCACTGGATCCCGAAAACATTCTTGCAGAACCAAGCCGGAAGAACACAGCGCCCTGTGTTGCTTATATTTCTTTCAAATTGTTACAGAAAGATCCCGAAGCTTCACTGATCGTGGCGCCGAGTGATCACATGATATTGGACAATGAGAATTTCCGCAAGATCACTGTAGAGGCCCTGGATTTTGTAAAGCACATTAAATCGCTGGTAACCTTAGGCATCAAACCCACGCATCCGAATACGGGTTATGGGTATATACAACATGAGCCCATGGCTGTTGCTGACGGTATTTATAAGGTAAAGACCTTCACCGAGAAACCAAATCTTGAACTGGCCAAGACCTTTCTTGCCAGCGGCGATTTTCTCTGGAACGCGGGCATCTTTGTATGGCAGGTAAAAAATGTGGTGAAAGCATTTGAAATGTATCAGCCCGAAATGTTCGACCTGTTTGATGGCGAAAAAGAAAACCTGAATACACCAAACGAGAAGGAAGCCATTAACCGGATCTATCCTTTGTGTACGAACGTATCAATCGACTTTGCCATCATGGAAAAAGCCGACAATGTATATGTGATCCCTTCGTCTTTCGGCTGGAGTGACCTGGGTACCTGGAACAGCGCCTACGATAATCTCGAAAAAGATTACCTCGGTAACGCTGTGGCAGGAGAGAATGTGATCGTGATAGATGCTACCAAATGCATGGTATCGGCTCCCAATAAAAAATTAGTTGTATTGCAGGGCATGGATGATTTTATCATAGTAGATACAAAAGATGTACTACTGATCTGCAAGAAAGAAAAAGAACAATCGATCAAAGAATACGTGGCTGAGGTGAAGAGGAATAAGGGGGATAAATATTTGTGAGGACAGCTGTGAGCTTTGAGCCATGAGTTGTGAGCCTGGCGGTATTTTAACCGGAGCTCACAGCTTTTTTTGTGACTATGTAGGAAGTCGTGAGCTTCGTGGTTTTGGCTCACAGCTCGCAGCTCATGGCTCATAGCTTTTAACTAACGCCCGGTCGCTTTTTTGTGTGTGATTAATTATTACATTTGAAATCCTGCTTACCGGCAGGCAGGCCCGCCTGTTGGCGGGACACCCGATAGCTCGTTTTTAAAAGCACTAACCCATTGTATGCCGCAGATAAGAACCGTGATCACTGGTACAGGAAGCTATATTCCCCCGAATATCAAAACCAACAGGGATTTTGCCACACAGCAGTTTTATGGAGAAGATCACCAACCCATTGTAGCCGCCCCTAATGAGATCGTAGATAAGTTCAGGGATATCACCGGAATTGAAGAACGCCGTTATGCAGATAGCGACATGAACACTTCTGATATGGCCACTATGGCGGCACGCAATGCGATCAAAGACTCGGGCGTTGATCCTGAAACACTCGACCAGATCATTGTGGCACATAATTTCGGGAACGTATTAAAAGATACCATACAGACAGATGCATTGCCGGCATTATCATCCCGCGTAAAACAATCGCTTGGCATACGAAATCCAAATTGCGTTGCGTATGATATTTTATTTGGCTGCCCCGGATGGATACAGGGTGTGATACAAGCCGATTCCTATATCAAATCAGGCATGGCAAAAAAATGCCTTGTCATCGGCGCCGAAACATTAAGCCGCGTGATCGATATCTACGACCGCGACAGCATGATCTTCAGCGATGGCGCCGGCGCTACGGTTATAGAAGCCATTCCTGCTGATGAAACGGAAAGCGGTATACTTGCCTGCAGCGTACAGAGCCATTGCGTGGATGAAGCCTTTTTTCTTCAATACGGAAAATCCAATTTCCCCGATGCAGATCCGGATGTTCGTTACATGAAAATGAAGGGGCGCAAAGTATATGAATACGCCATCAAAAATGTTCCGCTGGCTATGAAAGCATGTCTTGATAAATGTGGCCTGCAGGTAACCGATGTAAATAAATTCTTTCTTCACCAGGCGAATGAAAAAATGGATGAAGGTTTTGTAAAAGCACTTTACAAATTATACGGATTAAAAGATGTGCCCTCAGACATCATGCCCATGAGCATTCATAAATTCGGCAACAGTTCCGTTGCCACCATCCCTACTTTATATGACCTGGTAAAACATGAAAAATTCGGCGCCCACGAAATAGAGCCGGGTGATATCATCATGTTTGCTTCTGTGGGTGCGGGGATGAATATTAATGCGATCTGTTATAGGGTTTGAGGAAGCTGTTAGCTTTTAGGCATTAGGTATTAGGTATTAGGTATTAGCGAAAGCATTATCATTACAGTGTCGCTGGTGTATGCAACAAGGTCAGGCAGCGTACATTGCTAACGGCTAAAGGCTAATAGCTAACCGCTTTTTCAATACCCTCTCACATTCTTCCCCTCAATATAATTTAAGAAAGCTTTATTCACAACCCTGTTCCCTCCCGGTGTTGGATAATTTCCTGTGAAATACCAATCGCCTGTATTGGTCGGGCAACTATCGTGAAGGTCTTCGATGGTTTGATAAATGACCTGTATATCGATATTGAGTTCCGGCGGAGTAATGAGTTGCGCGATCTTGTCGGAGATTTCCTGGGTGGTAAATGGTTTGTAAACCTGGCGCACTACGTTCTCTGTATGCAATTGGTTATTGCGTTGCAGTTCCTTTATTTTTTCTTGGATCTCAGTGAGTACATGCTCCATGTTTCTTTCTTTCAATAAAGCGATCGCTGCTCGAAAGGCGATGAAATCGCCGAGTTTGCTCATATCAATTCCGTAACAATCCGGGTAACGGATCTGTGGGGCAGATGAAACAACAATTATTTTCTTCGGTTGCAATCGCGCCAGCATGCGTACGATGCTTTCTTTTAAAGTGGTTCCGCGTACAATGCTGTCATCAATTACCACAAGTGTATCCTCGTTCCTGCGAACAGTTCCGTAAGTGATATCGTACACGTGCTGCACCATTTCATTCCGGTTCGCGTCTTCTGTAATGAAGGTGCGGAGCTTAACATCCTTGATCGCGATCTTCTCCTGGCGGATCTTTCGCGTTACCATTTCTTCCAGTTTCTCCGGCGTAAAATCATTGCCCCAACTGAGTATGCGTTCTACTTTTATTTTGTTGAGGTACTCTTCCATGCCTTTTACGAGGCCGTAAAAAGCAACTTCGGCGGTGTTCGGTATATATGAGAAGATAGTATTCTTGAGGTCGTAACTGATACTTTCCAAAACGGTCTTGCTCAGGTGATGACCCAATGCAATTCTTTCACGATAAATTTTTTCATCACTGCCGCGTGAAAAATAGATGCGTTCAAAACTACAGGCTCTTCTTTCTTTGGGTTCGAGGATCTTTTCTATTTTATAATTGCCTGCATCATCAACGATCAATGCCGTTCCCGGCATCAGTTCCAACACTTCGTTCTCGCCTACATTGAATGTTGTGCGGATAGCCGCCCGTTCACTTGCCGCAACAATCACTTCATCGTTGATATAATAATAGGCTGGACGGATCCCATGTTCATCACGCATTACAAAACTGTGGCCGTTTCCCAATACTCCGCCGATAGTATAGCCACCATCAAACAGCGGCGTTGCTTTTTTCAATACAGTAGCAATATCGGCCGCGTTGGGATGTGCTTCATCTTCTTTCGTTAAAAAATGATGCAATACTTCCATCATCGCCGCGAGATCACTTTGTTTTTGAAATTCTCCCGGATCCATATTGATCAGGTCGAACAATTCATCCGTATTCACCAGGTTAAAATTTCCTGCGAGTGCAAGATTTTTTCCCGGCATCAAATCCCTTTTAATAAATGGGTGACAGAATTCGGCGTTGTTCTTCCCCTGGGTGCCATATCGTAAATGGCCCAATAGTATTTCTCCCAAAAATGGCAGGTGGCCCTTCATCAGGCCGGGATGTTGTTTGATATCCGGCTGGTATTTTTCCAGTTCCGTTATTTCCTGCCCTATCTTAAAAAAAAGATCAGCGATAGGCTGCTGTGCGCAACTACGCATGCGGTGTAAGAACGGATTGCCGGGTTCAACATTGAGTTTTACTGCGGCGATACCCGCCCCGTCCTGCCCGCGGTTGTGCTGTTTTTCCATCAGCAGGTACAGTTTGTTTAACCCGTACGTGACAGCGCCATGTTTTTGCAGGTAATAGGAGAAGGGTTTTCTTAAACGGATGAAGGCAAGCCCGCATTCGTGTTTAATCTCATCACTCATGGTAGTTATTAAAAAGAAGTGGCGAAGTTACAACTCCGCCACATTTTTTATCGTTAATTATATACAGTTTCCAGTTCCGGGTGCAGGGTCTGCGCCAGCCACAGGAATTCTTTAACAAAATTGTCGATGTTGGCCTGGAAATCAGGGTCGATCAGGTTTCCTTCAGCGTCAAATTTCTTATCCACCAAAGGCGTTACCAGCATATGCGGTGATGCGATACCAAAAAGCGCCGGTATCAGCAGCAACAGTTGCTGTGTTGACCGCATCCCACCCATTGGTCCGGCCGAAGCCGTTACAATGCCGAATGCCTTATGGCTCTGTTTGGGAAAATGGTCCAGCAGGTTTTGCAGGGCCGGTGAATAGCTGCCATTGTATTCCGGCGACACCAATATAAAAGCATCTGCGGCAAACATTCGTTTGGCTAATGGCTTAAACGCATCGGGTGCCTTTTCCTCACTGGAAAAAACCTGTTGTAATAAGGGCAGGTTCCAGTCGCGCACATCGATGATGTTGACTGTATGATGCGTTTTTTCTGAAAGATATTTTTGTAAAAAAACGGCCACCCGGTTTGAGGTGCTGTCTTTTTTAGGGCTGCCTGATATGATCTCTATATTCATACTCACTCCGGTCAAACGGATTTTTAAAATTTATTATGACAATTTGTTTCGTGAGATCTCTGTGTAACTCTGTGTTCTCCGTGGTAAAGCTTTCGCTTTAATATTTTTCACCACAGAGACACGGAGAACACGGAGTTACACAGAGAAAATCGTCTGATAATAATAACATGTTTTATCACTCTTTGTTCACCAGTTAATATTTCCTGCTTTATGATATCAGGAAATATTTCCGTTGATCTCCACTTCGCCGCGCAATGTTCTTGATACAGGGCACAATTCGGCGATCTCCAATAAACGTTGCCTTTGCGTTTCATCAATTTCACCATTTACTTTGATCGATTTAGTAAAAATGGTTTTCTTTTCCACTCTTTCAAGGCTCACCGTTACTTCTATTTCTGTCACCGGCCATTTTTTTCGTTCAGCATACATTCGTAAG
>JAQBNJ010000132.1 GCA_028288645.1 Sediminibacterium sp. | reverse complement strand
AGGAAACGCGTTGCAGCAGAACATTTAAAAGATGCGAAGGAACTGCAAAGTTATTTTATCAGGCGGATCGAAAAAATGCTCCAGTCGAAAGGAAAAAAGATCATTGGCTGGGATGAAATTTTACAAGGCGGCCTTGCACCCGATGCAACTGTAATGAGTTGGCGCGGCATAGATGGCGGTGTGGAAGCGGCCAAACAAAAACATCATGTGATCATGACACCTTCTGCCAGCACCTATCTTGATCTTTACCAGGGCGACCAGAATGCAGAGCCGCCTACCTATGGCATCAATACGCTCGCGAATGTTTACCGTTTTGAACCTTTGCCTGAAGGTATAAACGCTTCCTATATATTAGGTGGCCAGGGAAATCTCTGGTCGGAAGCAGTACCAACCTTTCGTCACGCAGAATATATGACCTGGCCGCGGGGCATGGCACTTGCAGAAGTTTTCTGGAGCCCGAAGAACAAACGCAACTGGGATCATTTTATAGATAAAGTTGAGAATGAATTCAAAAGAATGGATGCACTGAATATCAATTATGCAAAAAGCATGTATGATGCTATGATCAAAACGTCCATCGATAAGAATGGTGTTTTACAATTCAGGCTGGTATGTGAAGTAAACAATACGGATATCTACTACACATTTGACAATACCAACCCGGATAATTTCAGCAAGAGATATACTGGCGGAAATATTTCATTCCCTAAAGGCGCAGCACAGGTAAAAATAATTACCTACCGCAACGGGCGCCCATCCGGCAAACCGTGGCGTGTATATCTTGATGAATTGATCAAACGCGCAAAAGATAAACCTGATTTTTAAGCAGCAGCAAAAATATTGCAATGGTTATGATGAGATATGGCATTGATATTTTATTAAGTGATTCTCCCTATTGGAAAAATGAGCGGATAGGTTTGGTAACGAATCATGCGGCAACCACGCGCGACAGTGTTCCTTCGCGTGAAGCGATGCTGCAACAACAATTCAATCTGCAAAAACTATTTTCTCCCGAACATGGATTGGATGTGCAAGGGGCAGATGGGCACGAGATGAAAGATGGTAAAGATGTATTAACTGGTTTGCCCGTGATCAGTTTATACAGCAATAAACTCGCACCATCCAAAGAAGACCTTGCCGATCTTGATGTGGTACTATTTGATATACCTGATGTCGGCACCCGTTTCTATACGTATTTATGGACGATGACGCATGTGATGGAAGCCTGCGCAGCGAATCAAAAAAAAATGATCATACTCGACAGGCCCAACCCTGTTTCGGGAAACCTGGAACTTGCTGAGGGCCCGATGCTGGATGAAACGCAGGCATCCTTTATCGGGAGATGGCCCATTCCCATCAGGCATAGTTGCACATTAGGAGAACTCGCATTGTATTTTAATGCTACAAAAAATATCCGTTGCGAACTGGAAGTGATTAAGTGTGAAGGATGGAACAGGAACGATCTTCAACCGGACTGGGGTACGCGTTTTATACCGACTTCGCCGGCCATACAAAGTTTCCAGGCTATGCTTTTGTATCCGGGGTTATGTTTGCTTGAGGCCACCAATATCAGTGAAGGTCGCGGCACCGACAGGTCGTTCTGCGCAGCCGGTGCACCATGGATCAAAGGCAAGGCGATCGCCGGTATTTTGAATGATATGGGATTGGATGATGTAAGTGTTACGCCATTTACTTTCACACCGAATGACAAAAACTGCAAATATTACGATCAACTATGCGGCGGCGTAGAATTAGAAGTGCGGCAACCCGCATTTTTTCAATCCGTTTCTTATGGATTGATATTGACCAGGCTCATCAAACAAATGTATCCACAGCATTTTCAATGGGCGCCCTATCCTACCCTCGTGAATCCCACAGGCAAACAGCATCTTGATAAATTGCTGGGTATTGCAGATAGTGAAAAAATATTTGAGTTACCGCTTCCGAAATTTATTGCGGAAGTTACAAGGTTAACACAGTGCAGCGATTGGAAGGACGAAATTTCCGGATACTTACTGTACGCATGATATAACGTTATTATTGACACGAATTAGAAAACACGAATTACACTAATTACACGAATTACACGAATTAGCACGAATGGTGTCCGAAAATATAAGCCTGATCAAAATATCGGAGATGAATTCGTGCTAATTCGTGTAATTCGTGTTTTCTAATTCGTGTTTTCTAATTCGTGTTTATTAAATTTCGCTTCCTGCCGTAAACAGGCATGCGTAAAAAAATATCCTACATTTATAAAAACCACTATTCATGCCCGTTCTCAAAACACTACTATTTACATTCGGCACCATACTATTTATTTCCGCAACTGCCCAGCAACCCACCATCAAAATACTCGAATCAGGAAAGAGGGTCAGCATTCGTGGCTTGAGTGTAGTGGATGATAATGTGATCTGGGCCAGCGGCAGCGCGGGTTCTGTGGCACGCTCCACCAATGGCGGTAACACATTTACCTGGATGAAAGTACCCGGTTATGAAAAAATGGATTTCAGGGATATAGAAGCGTTTGATTCGGGCACTGCCATAATCATGGGCATTACTGCTCCGGCAGTAATTTTGAAAACGAAAGATGGCGGGCAAACATGGAAGACAGTATTTGAGGATACAATCAAAGGTGCTTTTTTAGATGCGATGGATTTTGGGCCTAAAGACGAGCGCTTTGGACAGGTTATTGGAGACCCCGTTTTTAATCACCAGCTCTATACACTGTTAACAACAGATAAGGGCGAAACATGGAAATTATATGATGGCTCAGATAAACCATATGAACATAGAACACTCAATGAAGGAGAGGCGTTTTTTGCATCAAGTGGTTCAAATATTGTAGTTGGATTGAAATATTCACATGGCGCTATGTTTGTTTCAGGAGGCAAGAGGTCAAGGTTATTTTGGGGCCATAATTATGACTCAATACCTATCATGCAGGGGAAAGAATCTACGGGTGCAAATTCTATCGCGGTATATAAAAACTCGAAAGGTGTAATCGTTGGAGGAGATTTCGCTAAGGATACCATCAGTACAAATAATTGCGTATTATTTGATATTAACTTTCCGACAAAATTTACCATACCGAAAACTCCTCCGCATGGTTACCGCTCCTGTGTTATTTATCTAAACAAAAAAAATCTCCTTACATGCGGAACATCCGGTGTTGACATTTCAAAAGATGGTGGTAAGAATTGGGAACTGATCACCAAAGACGGTTTCCATGTTTGCCAGAAAGCGAAAAAAGGAAAAGCGGTGTTTCTTGCCGGCGGCGGCGGAAGGATTGCGAAGCTGGTTTATCCCTAGATGCTAGATACTGGATGCTGGATACTGGAAAGAATCGACGAGCTTTCGAAATCTAGCATCCAGTATCTAGCATCCAGCATCGTAATTTTTCGAAACAACCTCGCCCCAATTAAACCTTTGCCCTCATCCCCCGTCTATTATTAAAACCGGCAAATGAAGAAGATATTTTCGATCCTTATGATTGCCTTTCTTTCGGTAGCTGCATTTTCCACGCAAGCATCAGCACAAAGAAATGCACGCTTATCAAAAGAAACGCGTAAGGCATTGCTTGACAGCCTCAGTCCGGAACAGAAAAAAGCTTTCAGAGACAAAATGAAGAATAGGTACGATAGCCTCTCCCCGGACCAAAAGCAAAAAATGAAGGAGCAGCTCAAAAGTAAATTAGATAGCCTTCCTCCCAAAGAAAGAAAACAAATGCGCCAGGAATTATTACGCAACCGCAGAAAAGCGAATGGATAAAATATTATAAAGAGCGTTCTTATGCAGCAGGGTAAAACAAGGGCAGACTGGCAACGGGATGCCCTTTGTTGTTTTGAGGAAAGCTATGAGCCGTGAGCTATGAGCTATGAGCCAGCTATCTGCGCACCGGGTTTGTTATCTATTCCTAACCTGGCTCACAGCTCGTAGCTCATAGCTCGCAGCTTCTATTTCTTAAACGCGAAGTACACCGCTCCAAGAATAAACAAGAAGCTGATCAAAT
>JAQBNJ010000242.1 GCA_028288645.1 Sediminibacterium sp. | reverse complement strand
TTTTTTCGGGGGTGTTATGGGCCACTTCTTCAATGTCCATACCACCTTCCGTGCTATACATCACTACATTCATTCCTTTGGAACGATCGAGTAAAATAGAGAGATAGAATTCTTTTACGGGATTTGGTCCTGGATAGTATACATCCTGTGCAACTAAGATCTTGTTAACTTTTTTACCTTCTGCACCGGTTTGAATGGTAACCAGGGTGCCACCAAGAATATTTTTAGCGATCGATGTGATATCCTCCAGGCTCTTGCCAACGGCCACACCTCTTTGTTCGCTGCCGATTATTTTACCTTTTCCACGGCCACCGGCATGGATCTGGGCCTTGATCACGGCAAAACTATTGCCGGTTTGGGTCTTGATCTGGCGGTAAGCTTCTTCGGCAGCCATTACGGTATCAACCGCGATGCCTTCCTGTACGGGTACATTGTATTTTTTCAGCAGTTCTTTGGCCTGGTATTCGTGCAGATTCATTCGTAAAAATATTTGTGCGAAGATAATGGAAAGGGGAATCCGGCGATGGACTTAATATTTGTTGTTTAAACATTAATTATGGAGGTTTCAAAAAACGCTGTATATTTAGCCTGCAAAAAACTGTATAAAACGAAAAAATTATGAAAAAAGCAATTGTAGCATTAGCAGGCATAGCCTTCTTAACAGGTATCTATTCCTTCGCACCGGGCACCGGTAAGAAAGCATTGGCCCCATTAACCGTGAATACAGCCAAGAGCCGTGTTGACTGGGTAGCATCTAAAAAGAATGACTTCCACACAGGATTCTTTCCGATCAAAAGTGGTGAAGTAAATGTAGACGGCGGAAAACTGACCGGTGGAAAATTTGTGATTGATCTTGCCAACCTGAAAGTAACCGATGCAGGTGGTGGAGATGGCCTTACAGGTCACCTGAAAAGAGCCGATTTCTTTGATGTTGAAAAATTTGCTGAAGCAACTTACGATATCACTTCTGTAAGTTATACCGGAGATAATACTGCAGATGTAAGCGGTAACCTGACTGTAAAAGGAACTGTAGTTCCCATGAAGATCCAGGTGCTGATCCGTAATTCTGACGATAAAGGATTTTTTGCACAATCTTTTGTAAGCATCGACAGAACTTTGTTAGGTGTTAACTATGGTATCGGTACTGTATCGAAAGATGTAGAACTGGCGATCCATATTTTCGCGAAATAATTTCTTTTAGATAAATTTTAGAAAGAGGCTGTCTTACTAAGGCGGCCTCTTTTTTATTGGAAGTGATGGCACGCGGATGCCGCGGAAAAAAACGGATTTTGACGGATCTGTCTTATCCGCGGCAATCCGTTTTTTCCGCATAATCCGTGTGCCATTTTTCTAACTAACTTGCTTTTCAAAATCAACCTATGCCACAGATCGATCTCTCTTCCGTTAACCCCATAGAAATGATCAAGGGTTATCATGCCCGTTTCATTCATACCGAACACATGACATTGAATTTTTTAGAAGTAGAAGCGGGCGCTGTTGTACCTGAGCATTCGCACCCACACGAGCAGGTGTCTATTGTTACAGAAGGAGAGTTTGAATTAACAGTAGCAGGCGAGCCCATGCGTTTCGGGCCGGGGAAAGTGATCGTGATACCTTCCAATGTGAAGCACTCGGGAATTGCGATCACGGATTGTAAGTTGCTGGATGTGTTTAACCCGGTAAGGGAAGATTATCGGGCGCTGTCGGAAAAGAAATGAATATTGAACACAATTGAATATTGAATATCGAACAAGGAATTTTGAATGTAGAAGTACTGTAGCACGTGAGCCTTACTTCAACATTCAACATTCCTTGCTCAGTGTTCAATATTCTAAGAGGACGCTTTCATCTTTCTTATTTCCTCCGTCAACTTCGGAACCACTTCAAAAAGATCTCCCACAATCCCATAATCGGCGGCCTTAAAGAATGGCGCTTCGGGGTCTTTGTTGATGACTACAATTACTTTACTCCTGTTCACACCTGCCAAATGCTGGATAGCGCCGGAGATGCCTAATGCGATGTATAAATTGGGTGCTATCTGCACGCCGGTTTGGCCTACGTGCTCGTGATGCGGGCGCCAGTGTGCATCGCCTACTGGACGGCTACAAGCTGTGGCTGCATGGAGTTCCTTAGCGAGATCCAATAATACGCCCCAGTTCTCAGGGCCTTTTAAACCGCGGCCGCCGCTTACAACAATATCGGCTTCAGTTAAAGGCACTTCGCCGCTTACTTTATTAACGGCTGTGATTTTTATTTTAGATGCATCAACGGCAACATTCAATGCAGCAACTTCTGCTGTTCCTTCACCGACAACCGTTTGATAACTGTTTGGGTTTAGAGAAATTACTTTGATGGGAGAGTTGACACTTACATTGGCAAAAGCTTTTCCTGAGAAAACTGTTTTGCGCACCACGAAACCATTGGATGTATCAGGCAAGGCCGAAGCTCCTGAAACAATGCCTGCTTTTAAACGCGCCGCTACTCTTGCAGAAACAGCTTTACCTGTCTGGTTATGCGAGAACACAACCACATTTGCGCCTGTTGCGGTAACGGCTTCTGCAATTACTTTGGCGTAGAGTTGTGCGTCTACATGGTTCAGCGTTTCATTGGCAACCTGGTGTATTTTTTTTACACCGTATTTGCCTAAGGAAGCGAGGTCATCATTCACTGTGCCGAGTAATAATGCTTCGGCGGTTGTGCCCGTTTGTTCGGCTAATTTTGCACCATAGGTCAATACCTCGTAAGATGCTTTTTTGATGTGGCCTTCTGTTTGATCGATGAATATTAAAACCATGGGTTGAATTTTGAAATTTTGGGATTGGGTCCCGCATTTTGCGGGATGGAATTTGCATTCCGTGCTTCCGTCTGATTAAATAATTAACTGTACAAGTGTGCGACGCAACGATGCTGAAATAAATTCAGGTGCCGGGTCTATGTTACCATTACTACCAGTAACTCCAGCAAGCTGCATAGCAATTCCGGAATCCAGCTAAAACTATATCGCTTTTGCTTCTTCATGTAATAATCTTACGAGTTCTGCAACGTTATCGGGACTCACTAATTTTACGCCGGCTTTTGGCGGTGGTAATTCATAACTCACGATGTTGCTTAATGCATCAATAGCTGCGGGTTCGGCTACCTGTAAGGGTTTTGTGCGGGCGGCCATGATACCGCGCATATTGGGTATGCGTTGTTCGGCCACACCTTTCTGACAACTTACTACTACGGGCAAACTTACTTCACAAACCTCCTCGCCACCTTCTATCTCGCGGGTGATGGTGGCTGTTGTGCCATTTAACTCAAACAAAGTGGCGAGTGATACATAAGGCGCATCAATTAGTTCTGCAACCATACCACCGATGGATGAACCGTTATAATCAATTGTTTCTTTTCCTGTAAAGATCAGGTCGTAGCCACCTTTCTTTGCCACTTCTGCAATTTGTGCGGCGATATAATAGCTATCGCTGCTGTCTGCATTTACACGGATGGCTTCATCGCCGCCCAGTGCCAATGCTTTGCGGATGATTGGATCGCAGTCGGACATGCCAACAGTTACAAGATGTATCACGGTAGCCGGATCTTTTTCTTTTAATTCAATGGCGCGCACCAATGCATACCATTCATCGTATGGATTGATGATCCATTGCACACCAGCCTCATCAAATTTTGTATTGCCATTGGTGAAGGCAATTTTGGAAGTGGTATCAGGCGTTTTGCTTACGCAGACTAATATTTTCATATGAAATGTTTACTAACGATCAATAGTTGCATAAACAACTAATTGCAAATATAGGAAGGAGTTGAGGTTGGGCAAATTTTTTTTACGGCAGCTTTTAGGTATTAGGTTTTAGCTGTTAGCCGTTAGGCTGTTGCCCATTAAACGGGGTGATCATTCAGAAGGTTTTGCTAACGCCTAAAACCTAATACCTAACACCTTCTTCCCCTACCTTTGCCCCCATGGACCGCATAGAAAAGATCAAAGAATTCTTAAAAGCCAGTCCGGCTGATAATTTCCTGCGGCATGCACTGGCTTTGGAATATATGAAGGTGGGTGATGATGCGGCTGCAAGGCAATTGTTCGAGGATATTTTGACCGGTTCACCCGATTACGTGGGCTCTTATTATCATCTTGCCAAATTGCTGGAGAAAATGGAAGAAACTGTGCTT
>JAQBNJ010000031.1 GCA_028288645.1 Sediminibacterium sp. | reverse complement strand
CACGTCCTGCCACCAATCGTAATTTTTTGCGTAGAGTTTGTCGGCTTTCTGCAAGAGCTTTGGGGACACGTCTTTGGTTTTTCCCAAAGAAGAAATAATGCCGGTTTTAATGAATGGAAGAGAATCGTTGGTGATGGCATACCCGATCCATGTAGCTTGTCCGCGCAAGACACGAAAAACCGAACGGATAAATGCCGCCGGTTTGGGATGTAATAAAAAATGAAACGGAATGGTAAGGATGAAGAACAGGCTCAAAATCATATCCACCACGCGTTTCATTCTTCGCTGGTACGGATGGGTGATCCGGTAGTCAATAAAAGGAGTGACGATAGTTGCTCCCGGCGCAAGGGTCTGGCTGCCTACGATACTTCCGCTTCCGCGTGCATGAAAAAGAAAACGGAAGTTTCGTTTTTGGAGCGATCCCGCCAGTGATATTATCCTGCTTAAAGAAAGTTCGCCTGCACAGAAAATGATCCGGTTAATAGCAAAATTTTTCACGAGTGAGTGAAGATCCTTTAACCCGCATAACGCATTTCTGTCATCATCGCCTGGTGAAACACGTCCCAATAATTGCTGATCCAGGATTGCTGTTTCAAGTAATTGTTTTATTTCGGCGTATTCTGTTTCAGTAGCTACAACGATGGTTTGCGCGGCCGCATCTTCTTCCCTTATAAATAATGGGTTTCGGCGGTACAATAGGAATTGCCTTAACAAAAATATCATTGATGCGCCTATGATCCCACCCCATAAGATCACGCCTCTTGAGAAGCGGATGTTTTCCGGCAACAATGAATAGACGGCCAACATACTCACCACTGCAAATGCAAGCGACAAAAGGGTTTTTGAGGCCCTGTATCTTTTATCATACGATCCTGTAAACGCTGCAGATAAAACAAACCACAATGAAAAAGCCGGTAAGGCGTAGGGCAAAAAGGCAACCCCGAAATCTTTTCCGTTCCTGATCTCACTAACCCATAGCATTCGCATGAACTGTAAGGATAGCCAGACAAGAACACCATCGATAATGGGCAGCAACATCGGTTTCAACAAACGGTTCAATGCCGAAAGCGATCCGCGTAACGCGATAGCAAGCGTAAGAAAAATGGAAAATATTTTAGAGGTACCGGAACGGTAATGTTTTTGCACGAATACCTGCATCGCTGTGTAAAAATGCTTTAAGCGACTGAGTTCAGCATCATTTGAGCTTTCGCCTTTGAAGTGAATGATACTGGTTCCGGAAAAATAAATGTTCTCAAATCCTGCTTTTTTAACGCGGTAACTAAGATCAATATCCTCTCCATATAAAAAATAACTCTCGTCAAACCCTTGTAATTGTACAAGCAGTTCTTTTTTAATAAGCATAAAGGCGCCGGCGAGTACGTCCACAGAATGATTCCTGTGTTCATCAAGATAACCCAAAGCATACCGGTTAAACATACGCGACTTCGGAAAAAGCGAAGAGAAGCCAACCAGTTTCCAGAAAGAGACCCCCGGCGATGGGAAGGATCTTTTGCTTTCCGGCAGAAACCGGCCCCTGCCATCGAGCATACGCACACCTAATGCGCCTGCATATGGTTGTTCATTGATGAAGGAAAGGCATTGCTGCAGGCAATCTTCCGGTACCAGTGTATCCGGGTTCAGAAACAGCACATATTCCCCGCTGCAAACCGCCAGCGCCTGGTTATTGGCTTTCGCAAAACCAAGGTTCCTGTCGTTGCTGATGAATTGAACTGAAGGAAAAAGCGGCTTGAGATAGTCAACACTTCCATCAACCGAATTATTATCAACAACAATCGTTTCAGCATCGATCCCGGCAATAGCATTCTGCACCGAGTACAGGCATTGCTCCAGGAAATACCTGACATTATAGTTTACTATGATGATAGATAGTTGCAGGATTGCAAGATACGGACTGGGGACGGACTGGATGCTAGATGCTGGATGGCGGGCTTGCGCACAGGTATCCAGCATCCAGTATCCAGCATCTTGCTTACTTTTGCGCCATGTTAAAACAAACCCTACTTAAAGCAACAGAGGCCGGAGCGGCACAGTTAATGCATTTTTTTAATGGAGATTTTAAGATCAGTAACAAGGAAGGCATGAACAACCTGGTAACCGAGGCAGATCATGCAGCGGAAAAAGCCATTTTTGAGGTGATCCAGAAAGAGTTTCCTGACCATTATATCCTGAGCGAGGAAACGGGAGAGATCGTAATGGACTCTACTTATAAGTGGATCATTGACCCGATCGACGGCACGGTGAATTTTGCCAACGGAATTCCTATTTGCTGTGTAAGTATTGGCCTTGAACAGGATGGAGATATGATCATGGGTGCGGTGTATAATCCCAATATGAATGAGCTGTTTTTTGCCCAGCGGGGCTTTGGCGCCACACTGAATGATAAGATGATCCATGTAAGCGATAAGACCGAAGTGATACATAGTTGCCTGGTTACCGGTTTTCCATACACATATCTCGATGCCCCAAATGGCCCTTTACAGGTATTTGAAAAACTGATCCGCAAAGGCGTTCCCGTGAGAAGATTAGGAAGCGCCGCGATCGATCTTTGCTGGGTGGCTGCTGGAAGATTCGATGGCTTTTATGAACACAAATTACAGGCATGGGATAGTGCAGCAGGATTTTTGATAGTGGAAGAAGCAGGTGGTAAGGTTACTGATTTCAACGGAGATCATTACTCTCCTTATCAACCACATATTGTTGCCACCAATGGAAAGATCCACGATGAATTAGTGGCGATTGTTAATGGGGGAGATCTTTAATTTAGTAAACCCTCTGTGTATCTCCGTGTTCTTTGTGTCTCTGTGGTAAAGTCCTTCGCTTAGGTAAGTGGCATTACTAAGTTGATTTTTTTCACCACAGAGACACAAAGAGCACAGAGGCTCACAGAGATAACAAGAGATAAATTATGAGTGAGCAAAGAACAGAAATAGGAGAACTCGGAGAATTTGGTCTGATCGAACATCTTACCAAAAACTTTGAGACACACAATGCATCAACCATCTTAAGCGTGGGCGATGATGCAGCCGTTATTGATCATTTCGGGAAACAAACGGTTGTGACCACGGATCTTTTGGTGGAAGGAATTCATTTCGACCTGATGTACACGCCCTTGAAACATTTGGGTTACAAAGCCGTGATGGTGAACCTGAGCGATGTGTATGCGATGAATGCAACACCTACACAAATCACCATGAGTATTGCCATCAGCAACCGTTTTGGCCTGGAAGCATTGGATGAATTTTACGAGGGTGTTTACATCGCCTGCGAAAAACATGGGGTTGACCTGGTTGGGGGCGATACCTCATCATCCAACAAAGGATTTATCATTTCCGTTACGGCACTTGGCGAAGTGGCGGCTGATAAAATTGTAAAACGCAGCACCGCACAGAAAGGCGACCTGATCTGTGTAAGCGGTGATCTTGGAGGCGCATTTCTTGGTTTAACATTGATGGAAAGAGAAAAAAAGATCTATCTCGAGAACCCGCAGTTACAACCCGATTTGGAGAATGAAGACTATATCGTGGGCCGTTTATTAAAACCGGAAGCGAGAAAAGATATCATCGAATTTTTTGAGAAGAATGAGATCCTTCCCACTTCCATGATGGATGTAAGCGATGGCATCAGCAGCGAAGTATTGCATTTGTGCAAACAAAGCACACTGGGTTGTGTGATCTATGAAGAAAAGATCCCCATTTCAGATGCCAGCCGCAAAGCGGCTTACAAATTCGGCCTCGATCCAACCGTTTGCGCATTGAACGGCGGCGAAGATTATGAATTGATCTTTACCTTGAAACAGGAGGACCATGATAAAATAACCCTCAACGAAGAGATCAGCGTGATCGGTTATATGACCGATATTGCTGATGGATGTAAACTGCTTACCAAGGGCGGCAACCGTTTTAATATTACTGCACAGGGCTGGAATGCATTTCAGAAATAAGTATTTCTTATGAAGCGAGTGGGCATTGTTGTGATATTGTTCTTTTTTTTACTGCAGTCGTGCAAGACACTGTCAACACAACGACAACCGTATATTGTTGCTAAAAAAAGTGCAGCGGCACTAAGAGAAGATCTTATTCTATTAAGAAAGATCCTTGAAGCAAATCATCCCGGTTTATATTGGTACACGCCCAAAGACAGCATGGATCTTTTTTTTGATCAAAGCATCAACAGCATCACAGATTCTTTGGATGAGGTGCAGTTTAAAAATAAAGTTGCCTGGCTGGTAAGCAGGATCCGTTGCGGGCATACGACGGTGTTCTTTTCAAAAGCATACACAAAAAATGCGGTACAGTTTCGTTTTCCATCTTTTCCCCTGTATTTAAAAGCATGGGGCGATAGCCTGGTGGTACTTGCCAATTTGAACCAGCGCGATCCCATCTTCAAACGCGGCACCATCATTACCGGCATTAATGGAAGAACCAACCGGCAGGTTCTTGATACTTTGTTTCAATTCATTTCGTCTGATGGTTATGCATTTAATTATAAGAACCAGGTGGTGAGTGGAAATTTCCCCATTTGGTATAAAACCATTTTAGGAGTGGATAGCAGTTATACCATTTCTTATATTGATTCGACCGGACAGGAGGCAAGTGCAACTGTTAATAATTATAAACCAGTTGTAGATACTTCCCGCAGAACAAGGCCACAATCTGCGCAACCAC
>JAQBNJ010000027.1 GCA_028288645.1 Sediminibacterium sp. | reverse complement strand
ACATTACCGACAATCGCATATGCAGAAAGCATGGTTGCCGTATCGGATATATTCAACTTTTGATTTGCTGTATTTCTCACTGCTGTAACTGAATCAATCAACAAGTTCTTCCTGGTATAAGCCAGTAACATAGACGCACTATCAGATGAATTCAGTTTGGATGAAAGTCCGCTGGTTACATTACCGGCAATCGCATACGCAGAAAGCATGGTTGCTGTATCGGATATATTCAATTTTTGATTTGTTGTATTTCTTACTGCTGTAACTGAATCAACCAACAAACTCTTCCTTGTATAAGGCAGTAACATAGACGCGCTGTCCGACAAATTTAATTTTGATGAAAGCCCGCTGGTAACATTACCGACAATCGCATATGCAGAAAGCATGGTTGCCGTATCGGATATATTCAACTTTTGATTTGCTGTATTTCTTACTGCTGTAACTGAATCAACCAACAAGCTCTTCCTGGTATAAGGCTGTAACATAGATGCACTGTCTGATGAATTCAGTTTTGATGAAAGCCCACTGGTAACATTCGATGCAAGTACATAGGATGATAGCATGGTTGCCGTGTCTGATATGTTCAATCTTTGATTCACCGCGTTTCTTACCGAGGCAAGTGAATCTGCCATCAGTGTCTTCCTGGTATAAGGCAGCAACATAGACGCAGTATCTGATATGTACAGCTTAAGCCGTAAAGAATCCCGTGTGTCTTTGCTAACCGGTTTATCAAAATCCTTTGTACTATCTGCTCCATCAAGTCCAAGGTTTATCCTTGCCTGTTGTACATTGTTTGCGCCGGTACCACCATTCGAAATTGATACAATTCCCGTTACATTGGCAGCATTGCCCTTGATGTCTCCTATCACTTTACTTCCACTCATCTCCACTATTTTACTGTCTGTAACACTAAGATCAGCCAGCTTAGATGTGAGTACTGAATTGTTGGCCAGTTTCAGGTACGTGATGGCATTGTTGGCGATGACAGGATTCGGATAAGTGCCTGCGAGGTCACCACCTGCTGAACCTGCCGGTAGTGCTGAACCTGCTGTAAGGGCATTCAAGGCATAAGGAACACTTAATAGCTGCGTACTTCCCAGGTTAGTAAAATTGGAACCACCCGCCGGATCCATTTCCAGTTCCATAAACTTTGTTCCGGTAAGCCAGTCTACATTTGCGAGACTTCCCGAAGAGATCGTGGCACCTGCGCTCCCGATCTGGATGGAGAATAAACCCCAGGTATTGGTCTGTGTTGTGCGTGTTTCTGTATAGGCAACCGGGCCCGAGGCAGAATTATTCCTGATATTCACCCGCAAACTAAGATTCTGATTCGCCAGCGGAACACCTGCCGCATTTCTTGCCACTCCCTGGTAGTTTAGTAAGGCAGGCGCCTGAGCACTTACCTGGCAAACTGATAAAATGAAAATGAATGACAACAAAAATGGTAGCAGTAAATCTTTCTTGTTCATAAACACTGGCATAAGAGGAATTGGTTTGAAGGCTAGTTAACTTTTACGATCTTAAAGGACCCTTTTTTTATTACTTCATTGGTGACAGGACTGTATTGTTGTATGCTCAGAATATAAGTACCCGGCAAAAGCCTGTTTATATCCAGTCGCTCTGTTCTTGGAATACCGAAATAATAGAACTGTTTCGACATGATCTTTTTTCCCTGCATATCATATAGTTCATACTGATTCTTCCCCATCAGTTTCCCGACAAAATTCACCTGAACAAAATCACGTGCCGGATTTGGATAAAGATTGATTTCATCTGAAAAAGATGTGGCAAAATTGATAGGTGGCTGGTAGGCTACTGAGGTTTGCAACACGCCACTTGTAACGACAAGTAAGCTATTAGACATAGTAGTGATGGAAGTAGATTCCCCGATACTGATCTCGAATTGAAAATCCTTTAAGGTTCCGAACTGGCCTGTGACGTTGATAGTAGATGGATAAATAGATTGGGCATCACACAAAACACCTGTCACTAAAAGAACAGCCAGAAGAAAAATCTTTTTGCAGAAAACGCTCTTTATATTAATAACTATCGGCTGATCGATACAACAGTTACACCTGCGCGGTTTTCTCCTAAAGGTTAGCTTCATGATGGATGCAAAGTAAACGGAGGCATGTGGGGCAAAAAATAGCGCACTAAGCAAATCTTTGTCGCTTGCTTGAAAGAAAAATGTAGTCAGGCAACTACAAAACTAACCTGTCCTATCAGCGGGAGAGTTTATACTCTGCCAGTTATTAACGAAATCTATTCATTTAATGGACCAGGATAAGTTTATATCCGTACTGTTCACAGTGAAAAAAGCAGGCAGCATGTGGTATAAATAAAAATACCCTGCAATCGCAGGGTATCATTCAATCATATTAAAATCCGCGACTACATTTTCTTCGCATCTTCCAGAAACTGCGCAAGGCCAATATCCGTCAAAGGATGTTTTAATAAACCTAAAATAGAAGATAACGGGCAGGTACAAACATCAGCGCCCAATTCTGCGGCTTTGATGATGTGTAAGGCATTACGGATAGACGCTGCCAATATCTCGGTTTTGTAATTCTGTACATCAAAAATATGTCTTAGCTGACCGATCAGTTCCATTCCATCCCAACCACTGTCATCAATACGGCCGATGAATGGAGATACATAAGACGCACCGGCTTTAGCAGCAAGGATCGCTTGTCCGGCAGAAAAGATCAATGTACAGTTGGTGCGGATACCGTTATCTGTAAACCATTTGATTGCTTTCACACCATCCTTGATCATCGGCACTTTCACCACGATATTCGGGTGGATAGCAGCGAGTTTTTTACCTTCTTCAACAATCGTAGCAAAATCGGTTGATAATACTTCGGCACTGATATCGCCATCTACCATTTCACAAATGGCCTTGTAATGTTGTGCAATGGCTTCTTCTCCTTTAATACCTTCTTTGGCCATTAAAGTGGGATTGGTGGTCACACCATCCAGGATACCAAGATCATTTGCTTCTTTGATTTGGGCGAGATTGCCCGTGTCGATAAAAAATTTCATACCCCTTGGGAGATTTTAGTGATCCCCTTACCGATTCCCCCTTCAGGGGGTAAGGGGAAAAAAAATGGCAGGCTACTCACATCGCACCGCTACAACCGCCTATCCTTGCTGTATTCCTACCCTGGGGAGGTTCAGCAGGAGCTGGTCGTGTAAGACCTGCCGCCGCAAAAGTAAGGGTTGAACGTTTATTTTCATGATTTTTTTTAAAATCCATTCCTTCCATTTCTCGAATTAATAGTAGTGATCCCCACCAATTCATCGTGCCTGCTGCTGAAAGAACGGTAATAGAACAAAACAGAATATTCATTCTCTGTTTCCCAATAATTCCCATCCGTTAACGCTGCGTCGGCTTTTGCAGAACGGTCGCGGTTGTCTTTGGTCACGTAGGTATAACTGTAGTAGCCCTGTTTTAATAAAAGCGTTTTCGTGTATACGCCTAGCGACGCATCATATATCATTTTAGAAGTATCGCCCACCTGGTTACCGGTTATTTCTCCCATCAGGTAAACAGATCTTCCTGCGTAAGGTTGGTTATTGGCAGGGGCAAAAGTGAAATGCACGTATCCATAATCCGTTTGCCACCATGGGTTCACAGATTCTGTGGTGGCTATCTCATCCCATCCGTTGCGGTCGCGGAAAAAGATATAGCGGAGATTATTTCTTTCCACATCGGGTTTTATATAAATATCCACGGGCTCGTGGTTTTTTTCTACCCTGTCTACCCGATCACTTAAAAAACGAAAGCTCTGCAGGTCGGCCCAGCGGTATTCTTTTCCTGCGGGAAATATGCAGTCCTGTTCCGTATTATACTCCATCACATTTCCACGAATAAAAGTGGGCATGATGTCTTTCACTGCATTATCCCAACGGTTATTTTGCAGGATCACTATTTTGGTTTGCTGCGGACTGAGTATATTCAGTTGCTGTGTGTTCACGGCAAGCTGTACTTTTTGATAAGTGCGCGAGATCTCGTTGTCGTAAGGTTGCTGCACCTGCGCACCGATGCTTACACGATTCTCAACCACCATCATTCGTTTGGTAAAAGCGAGTTTAGAAGTATCGGAATCTAAAAACACTTTTAACAAATAGTTTCCACTTTTGGTAGGCACACAGTTCCGTTCGGGTATGCTCGCCTGGTAATGTACATACTTGCTGGGTGTGATGGTTGACACACGGTATTGACTCAAACGATTTGTCAAAAAACCTTTGAGGTAGTCAAATGCATTCACATCAGCCGGCGTCCAGTCGGCATTGCATAATACAAGCGTATAATAATAACTTCTCGGGTAGCCACACATATCATCAAAATGCAGTTCCAGTTGATCGGCTGAATTAAGCGTGATCAGGGGCAGGCTTTGCTGATTATTTTGCTGAAATAATTTAGGCGTGCGTATATCGCTCATGTACACATGATCCGGCTGGCGTTGCGCGTAAATGAATTGCGTAAATGTTAAACTAACAAAAAAATAAAGGAGCTTCTGCATACTTTTAAATCTACTTTAAACATACAACTTTCTTTGGAGCTATGAGCTATGAGCTGCGAGCTATGAGTTTTGCCGGCTCACAGCTCGCAGCTCATAGCTTGCATAAAACCTGTAGTTTTGATTAAACCAAAATCGTGCCCGCTTGAACCTTGGCTTCCATATTGCAAAACGAATTGCCTTTAACAGGCAAAAATCTTTTTCCAGGTTTATCATCCGTTTATCGGTGGCGGCTACGGCATTGAGTGTGATGGCTATGATCATCACCCTGGCTTTTGTAAATGGGTTCCAGCAAACCGTTTCGGGTAAAGTATTCAGTTTCTGGGGACATATACGTGTGCAAAAATACGAGCCCAATAAATCGCTGGTTGCTGAAGAGACCGCCATCGCAAAAAATGATACGATCGAATCTGTGCTGCGATCGGAGCCCGGTGTGCAACAGGTACAAAGCTTCGCCACAAAATCGGCCGTACTCGAAAAGAATAAAGAAATAGAAGGCGTATTATTAAAAGGGATCGAAAAAAATTACGATAGCAGCAAGCTGAAAACATACCTGCAGCAAGGGCGCTGGATACGATTTGATGATTCCTCTTATAGCAAAGAGATATTGGTTTCCGTACAACTCGCTTTGCAATTAAAGATCAACCTGAACGATACGATCACGGTTTATTTTATTTCCGGCATCAACGGCGCAAAAACCTATCGCAAATTAAAAGTCACGGGCCTTTATAAAACAGGCATAGAGGAATATGATAAACTGTTCGTAATCGGCGACCTGCGTTTGATACGAAGGGTAAATAACTGGGAGCCCGACCAAACCGGTGGCTACGAGATCTTTCTCAATAATTATAAGAACATAGACAGTGTCAACAATAGTCTTACGGAAAAATTACCACCCGAATGGAACAGCCGAAGTATACGCGAAGTGTATCCGAATATTTTTGACTGGCTGAATATCCAGGACGTGAACCGCAATGTGATCTTTGTCGTGATGGCTGTGGTGGCGATCATTAACCTCATCACCTGTTTGCTGATCCTGATATTGGAAAGAACGAGAATGGTGGGCATATTGAAGGCGCTTGGCGCAGAAGATGGATTGATCCAAAAGATATTTCTCTATCATGCATCGGTCATCACTTTTGCGGGTATCGGGATCGGTTTTATTGTGGGTATCGGCATTTGCCTGCTTCAGCAATATACCGGTTTTATCAAACTCGATGAATCTTCATACTATGTCTCTGTAGCGCCGGTGCATATTATCTGGTGGCAGGTGGCGGTAGTCTGCATGGTTACAGCAATTGTCTGTTACCTCGCATTGATCATTCCAACATGGCTGATCAAAAAGATCAACCCGGTGAAAGCGATACAATTTCGGTAGCCTCAACTACGTGCAGTTTGCGAATTAGGTTCAACACGAATTAGAACGAATTACACGAATTAGAGTGCATGATCGCTGATTTATTGATACGTCATTTATTTACAGAATCCATTCGTTTAAATTCGTGTAATTCGTGTTCACAATATTCGCGATCCGCGAAAAGGCGGGCCCGAAATTATGCCGCTATAGAAGATGTCTTATGCTTTTTTCAAATGCGATACAATAATCCCCGCCGCCACCGCAGCATTCAACGATTCCGCACCACCCAAACGTGGAATAGTAATTGGATGAGAAATAAACGGCAACAATTCTTTGCTGATCCCTTTTGATTCATTACCGATCACAAGCAGGCCCTCCGTAACTGGCGGTTCTCCGTGCATATTTTTCCCATTCAGCAAAGCGCCATATACGGGGATCTTTGTGGATGCGAGGAATTCATGCAGCGGTTTATACCATACATCCACCCTCAGAAAACTGCCCATGGTGCTTTGGATCACTTTAGGATTGTAGAGTTCAACAGTATCCTCACTGGCAATGACCTGTTTGATACCGAACCAGTCGGCAATGCGTATGATTGTTCCGAAATTTCCGGGATCCTGAATGCCATCCAGCACCAGCGTTAACTGCTCATGGGTTGCAGGTTCTCTGGCGGGTGTTTGCTGTTCCACAACGGCCAGCACCTGGTTCGGGGTTTGTAAACTGCTGATCTTCGCCAATTCAATAGCGGTAATGGTTACAACATCAACCGGGGCGACATTTTTCTGCACCCATTCTGCCAGTGCATATACTTTCCGTATGGTATAATGGCTGTTCAAGAGCTCATCAACCAGCTTGGTGCCTTCTGCTATAAACAGGCGTTCTTCCTGCCTTTGCTTTTTCTGGCATAAAGATTGAATATATTTGAGCTCATTCTTGCTTAACATTCAGTATGCGTTTGAATTTTCATAAAGTAAATCTTTTTTCTCTCTTCTTTTTATCATGCCTCATG
>JAQBNJ010000001.1 GCA_028288645.1 Sediminibacterium sp. | reverse complement strand
TACAATAAAACCGGTATCGTGAATCTGTATACTTCTACTGTGAATTCGGCAGATCGCGCCATGATCCGTTATCTAAAAATCTCAGTACCTTAGCCCCATGGGTAAAAAACTTTTCCTGCTCGACGCTTTCGCCTTGATCTATCGTGCATATTATGCATTGATTCGCAGTCCGCGTATTACTTCTAAAGGAAGGAACACGAATGCGCAATTCGGTTTTACGAACACGCTGTTCGATCTCATCAACAAAGAAAAACCAACGCACCTCGCGGTGTGTTTTGACACACACGCGCCAACAGAAAGACATACAGATTTTGCTGACTACAAAGCCAACCGACAGGAAGCGCCGGAAGATTTGCTCGATTCATTACCCGATATCAAAAGGATCATTGAAGGCTTTAATATTCCCGTTGTAGAGCTCGATGGCTATGAAGCAGATGATGTAATTGGTACCGTGGCCTGGCAGGCAGCAGATCTTGGTTATGAAGTATATATGGTAACGCCCGACAAAGACTATGGACAGTTGCTGATTCATCCCAATGTTTATATATACAAACCCGGATCGTTTGGAAACGATTCAGAGATCCTTACTGCAGAAAAGATCTGCGCCAAATGGGATATACAGAGAGTGGAACAGGTAATTGATATGTTAGGATTGATGGGCGATGCGGTAGATAATATCCCGGGCATTGCCGGTGTGGGAGAAAAAACGGCGGCGAAGCTTTTAAAAGAGTTCGACAACATCGAAAATATTTTAGCCAACGCAGATAGTATCAAAGGCGCGCTCGGAGAAAAGATCCGCAATGGAAAAGACGCGGCCATCATGAGTAAAAAACTCGCTACCATCATTACCAATGTTCCGGTTACTTTTCATGAAGAAGATTACCGCCTGAAAGAGTGGAACAAAGATGCACTGGTTGAAGTGTTTACAGAACTCGAATTTAAAACGCTTGGTAAAAGAGTTTTGGGTGATGAATACAATGCTTTCAATTCCGCATCACAAAGCGTTCAACAGGATCTTTTCGGAAATACGGTTACCACAAAAACGCCTGCCGGTAAAAAAGAAGTCGCTCCGGATATTACAGGAGAAGAGAGTTTAGGTCTTCTCACAGAACATAATATTCACAATACAGAACACAATTATGTTTTGGTACAGGGCAAAGAAGAAATTCAAACACTGCTCAACACGCTTTTGCAACACACAGAAATTTGTTTTGATACGGAGACAACCCATATTGATGCAAACGAAGCAGAGCTGGTAGGCCTGAGCTTCTCTGTAAAAAAAGGAGAAGGATTTTATATCCCATGCCCCGCAGATCAAAAAGAAACCCAGGCGATCCTTGATCAGTTTAACCCGCTCTTTGATGCAACCAACATCACCTGGATTGGACAGAACCTGAAATATGATATGCTGGTTTTGAAATGGTATAACAAAGAACTGAAGGGAAATATATTTGATACCATGCTCGCGCATTACCTCATAGAACCCGAGGGCCGCCGAAGCATGGACCTGTTAAGCGCGCAATACTTACGTTATGAGCCCGTGCATATTGAAGAACTTATCGGCAAGAAAGGAAAAGGGCAGGGCACAATGCGCGATGTGGACATCGAAAAAGTAAAAGAGTATGCAGCGGAAGATGCGGATATCACGCTGCAGTTAAAACATGCATTCGTTCCCTTGCTTGAAGCAAGAGAAGTGCAAAAGGTTTTTACCGAAGTAGAAAATCCGTTGGTGCGTGTGTTGACGGATATGGAATTTGAAGGCGTTAGAATTGATGTGAACTTCCTGAATGAGTACAGCAAGGAACTGGAAAAAGATGCAAAACAGTTTGAGGAAGCTGTTTATAAAACTGCCGGTGTGCGCTTTAACCTTGCATCGCCCAAACAATTGGGTGAAGTGTTGTTTGAGATATTAAAGATCGATCCGAAAGCAAAAAAAACAAAGACCGGCCAATATGCAACAGGAGAAGATGTGCTGCAGAAATTAGCGAACAACAATCCTATTGTTGCCGATATTCTTGGTTTCCGCGAGCTTACGAAATTAAGAAGCACTTATGTTGATGCATTGCCGCAGATCATCAACAGCAAAACCGGCCGCGTGCATACATCTTATGCACAGGCGGTTGCTGTTACCGGAAGATTGAGCAGCAATAATCCCAATCTCCAGAACATTCCTATCCGCAGTGACCGCGGAAGAGAGATCAGGAAAGCATTTATTCCGCGCGATGAAAATCATGTATTGATCAGCGCCGATTATTCGCAGATAGAATTGCGTATTGTAGCAGCTATCAGCGGAGATCCGAATATGTGCGAGGCATTTAAACAGGGCAAAGATATTCACACCGCAACGGCAGCCAAAGTGTACAATGTTGCTGACGCCGATGTAACCAAGGAAATGCGTTACAAAGCCAAGAGCGTGAACTTCGGAATTATCTATGGCCAGGGCGCGTTCGGGCTGGCAGATAATCTCGGTATTTCAAGAACAGAAGCAAAAGAGATCATTGATAATTATAAAAAGGAATTCGTTGGCATCACTTCTTACATGGACGACACCATCAAATTTGCACAGGCGAATGGATATGTTGAAACACTGATGGGAAGAAAACGCTGGCTGAAAGATATTAATTCCTCTAACTTCACCGTGCGCGGTTATGCGGAGCGAAATGCGATCAACTCACCAATACAGGGAACAGCGGCGGATATGATCAAGATGGCGATGATCAAAATTCACAATGAAATGAAGAAAGGATCCTGGAAATCAAAGATGATCCTGCAGGTGCACGATGAGCTGGTGTTTGATGCGGTGAAAGAAGAAGTAGAGGACCTGAAAAAACTGATCATCGACAATATGACGAGCGCCATGGTATTACCCAACGGTGTTCCGGTAGAAGCGGAAGTGGGGTCGGGAATGAACTGGCTGGAAGCGCATTAAACCCCCTCCCAGGGGGCAGGGGGTAGGGTTTTAAAATAATATTATGACAAACACAGAAACCATCAATCGCTTTTACACCGCTTTTCAGAAACTGGATTATGCAACCATGCAATCCTGTTATAGTGATGATGCGGTATTCAATGATCCCGCGTTCGGTTTGCTGGATGCGAATGAAACAAAAGCCATGTGGGAAATGCTGTGCAAGAGGGCGAAGGATTTTTCCCTGATGTATGGCAATATCAAATTACTGGACGAAGAATATACCACCACCGACTGGAGCGCTTCCTATGTATTTACAAGAACCGGCCGTCGGATCGTTAACAAGATCACGGCGCACATGAAATTCAGGGACGGATTGATCATTGAACATACGGATGCGTTTGATATTTACCGGTGGTGCCGGCTTGCGTTTGGTATTCGGGGACTAATCTTTGGGTGGACCTCATTCATGCATAAGAAGATACAGAAGCAGGCGAAAGAGGGATTGTATAAGTTCATGAACAGTTAGCGGCTTATTTGCGGGCACTCTTTATTCGGGAAGAAAAGCAGGAACGCAAGGGACGCCAGGAACCGCTAAGGACGCAAGGAGATTAAGACACTCCTTGCGTCCCTGCGAAACCCTTGCGGCCTTTGCGTTCCAGCTTTTCTTCCCGACCAACAGAGATTATGAAACCTTAAACGACCCTTAAAATCCCCTCCGCCACACACATATTTCTTATCTTTATCCCATGACCTGGGAAATCTATTTTAAAAGTATCTGGCTGATCGGTGCGCGCTACTTTATGTTTGCGGCGATCGGCTTTACCGTTTATTATATTGTGTTCCGCAAGAGATTCTTTTACCAGAAGATCCAGTCACGTTTTCCAAAAAATACGGATGTGTTGCGCGAGATGGGTTATTCTGTTCTTACCATCGCCATCTTTTCACTGGTATCACTTATTCTTTTCACGCATCCGAAAGTGGCCCCGTTAACAACCAGGTACAAAGACATACACCAA
>JAQBNJ010000225.1 GCA_028288645.1 Sediminibacterium sp. | reverse complement strand
GCTCCCTGGTATCTAACCACTTTATTTTTTGCAGCACTGGATAACAATAGGTAAATATTCCTGAAAAACCTTGCAAGCAAAAAGGAAGTAATCAACCCATATATAGATAATAATACAGGAAGAAGATAGTTTGTATTGTTAACGACCGTTCCATGCACTGCATCCTGTGTTGGCGCTACTATGGCACTTGAAGAAAGGATCTCAAAATAGTTATTACGTAGTAGTGACAAAGATTCGCGTTGCATTTCAAAGCTGATCAGCGGAACAATACAGGCAAACACAATACTGCCCAACAGGTACCAGCGGTTGAAACGGTGCATCTTTTCTTTTTCCAGGAAAAGGAGGTACACCAACAACAATATAGCGAGGCAAAGGATCGATTTTAGAATATAAAGTATCATGATAACTTTTTTTATTTTGTTTCGCCCGGTTTTTGTACAACTAACCATGCTATGGAAAAATGTTTTTCATTCTTTGCCCGATCATTCATGTCTTTGAACTCCGCGGGTGTAAAAAGAAGGATCTCTACCCCATGCCCGGTGATCTTTCTTGCGTTAGCGGTAAGGAAAAGCTCTGCATAATGTGCGAAATCGCTTGCTTTGTAATTTGCTAATTCTTCGTTGGCGATCTTTTTATCACCTATCGATATAGCGTATGACTTTCCCTTTTTCCATTTATTGAACAATGCATCTGTGGGTGGTTGAATTTTGATGGGACCCATCGGAGGAAAGAAAACAACATTCACACTTTCCTGCTGTTCCCTGTTCATTTTTTTGAAAGTAGCTTCCATTTTGTTTCTTTCTTCATCGGAAACCTTATCAAAATGGAATAAGGAACGGCCCCTGTCATCCGTGTACTTGTATTTGTTTTGAAGGGAAACATATTCATCAAAGATGGCCTGTGATACGCCGTCTTTGGTAAAAGGGGTCTTGTCGCCAAAAGGATGGGTTAATGAACGGGCAGGTTTTTTGCCCGGGTCGTTCTTCTTAGTGGTTTTTGGTTGTTGCGTAGCGGCGGTTTGTCTGGCCAAAACCTCTTTTGAGCTGAAGGCGAATAGTACAATTGCGAATACAGGCAACAGCAAAGCTTGTTTTAAGCGCATGATTGTTTTGTTGCTGGTTCTTGTCATCATGATCAATCTTTTTTTGGCTGACGAATAATTAAAATTGCTTGCCAGGTGAGCGGTATTGCCGGAACTCATTTTATGCAGGAGAAGATATTGATATGCAGGAATATCAATATGGCTTTTGATCACACTGTCATCTGCGAGGTATTCATGGTTTCTTTGAATTGCTTTTTTATAAAAGATGAATAATGGATTGAACCAGAATATCACCTGTATTAATTCTATAAAGATCAGATCCCAGGAATGTTTTTCTTTTACATGCGTTAGTTCATGAGTGATTAATTCTTTTTCTATTGAGTGATCAGTGTATTCCTGCTCATTGATAAAGATGTTATTTAGAAAAGAATAGCTGGCTGTTTTTTCTTTTAATAATACCAGTTTTGTTCCATGATACATGACTGATCTGTTACTTGCGGCACTCGATAAGAGCCTGTAGAAATTCCTGGTAAATCTGATCAGCAATAAAGATGCGGTGAGCAGGTAAATGATCCACAAAGATGGGGTGAGGTAATCTGTTGTCTCTTTTGCGACTGTTATTTTTTGATCGGGCTGGTTATAACCGGAGACAACGATCTCAAAATAATTATCCTGCAAAACCGGCAGAGATTCGGCGGCTATAGTAAAACTAAGCAGTGGAACAATACAGGCAAACACTATACTGCACAGTAAATACCAGCGGTTGAACCTATGCATTTTTTCTCTTTCAAGAAAAACAAGGTACACAAGCAGTAATAATGCTAAGCAAAGGATCGATCTGAAAAGATAAGTCGTCATTTCTTCTTTTTTTGAATTTCCTGGTCAATGATCTTACGCAGCTCTTTCAATTCTTCGGTGGTAAGATTGGTTTCCTTTGTAAAAAAAGAGGCAAATTGCATTACCGAGTCATTGAAATTATTCCTGATCATGCCATTCACATGTTTCGAAAAATAATCGGCTTTCTTAACAAGGGGATGGTATTCGCGTGAATTTCCATAAACCGTATAGCTAACAAATCCTTTGTCGGTCATTCTTTTTAATAAGGTGGCCACTGTTGTAGTTGCGGGCTTTGGCTCAGGGAATGCATCGATCAGGTCCTTCAGAAAAGCTTTTTCAAGGCTCCAGAGGTATTCCATTAACTGCTCTTCGCTTTTGGATAATTTCATTTGATTCTACAATTTGATATATTGTTCTACAAGTGTAGAATAGTTTTTTGAATTGTGCAAATTATTTTGAAAGTTTTTTTTGGGGCAGACTGAATTTTAACAATAAACGCTGGCGGGATAAACGTGAAGAAGAAATCTTTTTTGCCACAGAAGGCACAGATCATCACAAAAAAATCAGTGGTAATCTGTGCCTTCTGTGGCAATTTTTTTATTTTTTTTGGTCAGTTAAATATTAATCGTAATATTGCGATATATTATGGGAGCAACGAAAACAGATCTATTCACAAAGCAGCAGAATGAATTGGCAACGATGGCAAAAGCGATCGGGCATCCGGCACGCATTGCCATACTTCAGTACCTGGTGAAGAAAAATGCCTGTGTCTGTGGCGATATTGTAGATGAGTTGGGATTGGCGCAAGCCACCACCTCGCAGCATTTAAAAGAATTAAAGAACGCAGGAATCATACAGGGAAACATAGAAGGCGTAAGTGTATGCTATTGCATCGAACCAAAAGTATGGAAGCAGTATAAAGAATTGTTCAGCAGCTTTTTTAAAGACGTGGATCTGAGCGGTAAGTGTTGTTGATTTTTTTTGAAATTATTAATCGCAATATTACAATCGATAAAATAAAAATAATATGCAAACAGAAAATGAAATAAAAGAAATGGTCAGGCAGAAGTACAGCGAGATCGCTTTGCAGGACACCGGTGATAACAAAGCTTCCTGCTGTGGCTCAGGCGGATGCAGCACCGAAGTCTATAATATCATGACCGATGATTATACCAACCTGGAAGGCTACAACCCGGATGCGGACCTTGGATTAGGCTGCGGTCTTCCTACCCAGTTCGCAAAGATCAAGCAAGGCGATACTGTGATCGACTTAGGCAGCGGCGCAGGAAACGATTGTTTTATCGCCAGAAAAGAAGCGGGCGAAACCGGTACTGTGATCGGCATTGATTTTACACCGGCCATGATCAGTCTTGCTAAAGCCAATGCTGAGAAACTTGCATACACAAACGTAGAGTTCAGGCAGGGCGATATTGAGAATATGCCGGTTGCTTCAGGCATTGCAGATGTGATCGTGAGCAATTGTGTGTTAAACCTGGTACCGAATAAGGATGGCGTGATCAAAGAAATATACAGAACACTGAAACCCGGCGGACATTTTAGTATTTCTGATATTGTTTTGGAAGGTGCACTGCCTGTTCATATACAGGAGGCTGCGGAAATGTATGCGGGTTGTGTTTCAGGCGCGATTCAAAGAGACGTATATCTTGAACTGATACAAACGAATGGATTTGAGAATATCACCATCCAGAAAGAAAAGCCCATTGTTGTTCCTGATGATATCCTGTTGAAGTATCTTTCGCCGGATGAGTTACAGTCTTTCAGGAATGGCAACTCCGGGATATTCAGTATCACTGTATTTGCAAAAAAACCGTTGACAGAAAAAAACTGCTGTGGACCCGATTGCTGCAATTAATGAATAACCATGAAAAAAATATTAGTACTCTGCACGGGTAACAGTTGCCGCAGCCAGATAGCTGAAGGATACCTAAGATCTTTTGCCAAAGGGAAAGCGGAGATCTATAGTGCAGGAATAGAAACGCACGGCGTAAATCCGCGTGCCGTTGCAACCATGCTGGAAGACGGCATCGATATTTCTGCGCAGACATCTAATCATATCAATGAATATAAAGACATTGATTTTGACTATGTGATTACCGTTTGTGATAACGCGAAAGAGAACTGTCCTTATTTTCCATCCAACGCGCAAAAGTTTCACCACAATTTTCCCGACCCGGCAAAAGCAACCGGCAGTGAAACGCAGATAGCTGATCAATTCAGGCAGGTGCGTGAATTAATAAAAAGTTATTGTCATGAATTTATGGATGAACGGTTTGCCTGAACCAAACAGCTGTCTACCTTTATACCCGCATGAAACCAGTGGCTTATATACTCTCCTTGCTGATGTTGTTCCTGATGGCACAACCGCTGCTGATCGAATGCCAGGCCATGGTCAAGGTTGAGCCGGAGCCGGTGAAAGCGGGCTGCTGCGCAAAAATCTGCCAGAAAGCCAAGACAAAAAAGCCCACAGACAAATCCTGCTCAGGCAAAAGCAAGGAATGCGACCGGACAACCAACTGCAATCCTTTTGCGTCCTGCTCACAATGCCAGTACACAGCCACCTCGCGCTATATGTATGCGGGAGATCAGGTACTCGCAGCCAGTAAACGTTCTTACCCAACAAACGAAAACATAGTAAGCGGTCTTCGAAATGATTGCTGGCAGCCGCCGGAACCTGTTTCCTCTTTATAGAAAGTTACATACAGAAATTTATTTACAACATCAATCATTAAACATGAAAAAAATACTCATGGGCATGCTTGCCCTCACACTTATCTCCGGTAGTGCTGCTTTTGCGTCTGATAAAACCAAAAAGGCAAAAAAAGCAAAAACGGCAACAGAATGCAAAGCTTCTGATTGCAAAGACAAAAAGGATTGCAAGGATATGAAGGATTGTACCAAACCATGCAAACCATCTTCATGCGGTAAGTAAACCAGGTGAATAATTTGAGGCCCGCCATGAGAATGGCGGGTTTTTTATGTGCGA
>JAQBNJ010000502.1 GCA_028288645.1 Sediminibacterium sp. | reverse complement strand
TTCCTGTTAATAGGCATGTTAACAAAAACATTGTTCAGTTGTTGCTCCATATCAGCCGGTGGCTTACCTGCTACGAACATGAGGCATTTTCCTTCGGTGTAAAATTTCTGGTAAAACGCGGCCAGTTCTTCCCGGTTCAAACTATCGTAGTCCAATGTAGAAGTGTAGCGCCCATAAGGATGGTGAAATCCATATACGTATTCATCTATCAAACGGTTAGCAATGAAATCGCATTTTTTGAGATTTACTTCCAGGCGTTGTTTCTGGTTCTGTTTATATATAGCGATCTCTTCTTCCGGAAAAATACTTTCCGTAATGATCTCCGCTACAACAGGCAACAGTTCAGTTAAATGTTTACTTAAACAATGCAGCGAGATGATCGCCGTTTCATTATAACAACTCCTGTTCAGGTATGCTCCATGAAATTCAAAATGCTCATTGATGGCGAGTGCATTTTTATTTTTCGTTCCATTCTTCAGCATGAAATTGGTAGTAGCGGCAACAATGTTCTTTTCTTCGTACCAGTTGCCTGCATAGAACACCCATTCTACCAATAACACTTCCTGCGCACCTGCATCGATACTGTAAACAGGAACGCCATTATCCAATGTAAAATGATCGTAAGGTTTTAACGGCAGTTTCATGTTCACTGCATCTATGATTTCCGGCGCCGTTGCTCTGTTTGGCATGCTTTGTTTTCTTTTTCTTTTAAACTATTTGTAATCCGATCCATGCGTGGATCGATCTACTTTGCATAATACAATAAAGTATTACTGTTATCATTCCGGAACACTTCTTTACAGTACTGCTGTATTTCCCCCGTGGTTACTGCATGGTATCGTGCAAGCTCTGTATTCATCATGTTGGCATCGCCGAGTAATTCATACATGGCGAGACTGCCTGCACGGCTCATCACGCCCATGTCTTCAAAAGCGATCACACTTTCTGTTTTATTTTTTACTTTTTGCAATTCGGCTTCGGTTACGGCCGTTGCCTGTATCTTTTCTATTTCTTCATCCACACCTTTTGCCGCATCTTCCATCCGCACACCTTTTACCAATTTGCCTTCAATAGCAACCATGCCTTTGTCTGTGCTGCCGAAATGATAGCAATCAAGACTGGAAAACAATTGCTTTTCTTTTACAAGCGCCTGGTACATACGTGAAGAACCCCCACCGCCTAAAATTTCAGTGGCAAGATCCATTACATAATAGCCGGTATCCAAACGTGCATCCATATGCCATGTTTTGATGAATGCATCTAACGGTACATTGGCCCGGACGTCTGCAACCCTCGCTTCAGTGTGCCGGGGTTCCTGCGGCAATTGGCGGTTGTATTTTTCACCCATCGGTATATCGCCAAACCATTTGGCCGCGAGTTGTTTTACATTTTCCAACTGCACATTTCCGGCAACTACCAATATGGCATTAACGGGACGATAGTGTTTGAAGAAAAAATGTTTTACATCATCAATATGCGCGTTCTCAACATGGCTCAGTTCTTTACCAATCGTCATCCAGCGGTAAGGATGCACTTTATAAGCGAGTTCCCGCATTTTGTGCCAGACATCGCCGTATGGTTTATTGATGTAGTGTTCCTTGAACTCTTCCACCACCACTTTTTTCTGCACAGTCAAACTTTTCTGGCCAAAGGCAAGGCTCAGCATCCGGTCGCTCTCCAGCCAGAATGCCGTTTCAATATTTTCCGATGGGAGTTGGCAATAATAATTGGTAAGATCGTTGGTGGTATAGGCATTGTTCTCGCCACCTGCTCTCTGCAGCGGCTCATCATAATCGGAGATATTAACGCTCCCACCGAACATCAGGTGTTCGAACAGGTGGGCGAACCCGGTTTTCTCAGGATTCTCATCCCGCGCGCCCACATCATACAACACATTTACCACCGCCATCGGGGTAGAATGATCCTCATGCACCAGCACCCGCAAGCCATTATCTAAAACAAAACGATCGTATTGAATCATAGAAAATATTAAAAGAGGTGCAAAATAGGAGGGAAAATTGAATATTGAACACTGAACAAGGAATTTTGAATGTTGAACGTAGGCCTCACTTCAATTCAAAATTCCTTGTTCAATATTCAATATTTCGTCACCGACGGATGTCTTTGACATCCATAACAAGGATAAGCGGTTTTTGATCGCGGAAAACAACAATACGCATTTTGCCAATGCTGTTTTGAAAGATGTTTTTGTAGGCCTGTATATTTTTAGAGGCATTGGTTTCTACAGAAAAGATCACATCACCCGGGAGAAAACCGGCTTTGTCGCCCGGTGAGCCCGGCATCACATCTATCACCCTAATCTCTCCATCGATCTGGTAAATACCGAGACCGGTATAAGAATAATCAAACCCTTCATTATAATGGCTGTTTGGTTTGAGGTGGATGCTTTGTTCGGGATAATTCAATACCACATTAAAACGGCGAAGGATATCGTTGCCTATCAAACCGCCCAGCAGGGGATACGAGGTTACATTAAACTCATCGTCAAAAACATGCACCGGCACCCTTTTGAATTTATAGGGCCCCACCCTGATCTCTTTGGCAACGGAAATGCTCATTTGTCTTTTACCGCCCAAGCCTTCTGCCTGTGTGGGATAAAATTTGCGGTTCTTTTTAAATACCGTGCTGTCATCAACAAAATCCCTTGATAGCAGGAAACAGAGTCCCGCACCGGTGTCAAAAATAAAACGGCTCAG
>JAQBNJ010000483.1 GCA_028288645.1 Sediminibacterium sp. | reverse complement strand
GTAGATAGATCCGAAAGCCAATACTACTTCGGGCTTTACGATATCCAGCATTTTATCGAGATCATCGTAAATAATAGAAGGGCTGAAATGATATTTATCAGCATAGCGATTTGCCAGTTCAGTATTGGTTTCAAATACGCCAACCAGCGTGATATCGTTAGCCGGTTTCCGCCCTAAAATAAAAGCTGAATGTCCGTGCGAAATACCTGCCACGGCCACACGCAAAGGTTTTTGCGAAATACCGGAAGCAGACAAAAAAAGTAAGAAGCAAACTGAGAAGCATTTACAGATATTCATTTGTTTATTTTTTTTAAATACTGTGATCGTGAAGAAGGCTACATACCAAGGTAACTATTCAAATCCATATTTCACTTCTTCCCAAAACGCATCCAATGCAATGATCTTTGTTTTGAGAAATGAAATGATCGCGGGCCAATCCTGTTCGGCCAGAACATTTACACCTGCAAGGGTTTGATAGATGCGGTTGACGGATTTGCCATTACTATCGAAAACATTTTCCTGCCAGGTCCATTCTTTACCTGTCATGTTTTGAAACAAGGTTTTGAGTTGCGTAAACTGCTCAAATTGCATTGCCCGCATCTCTGCAGAAGGGTTTGCGATTTCAATAGCGATGGAAGCCTGTCTTTTTTCTGCAACCATCCTGAAATGAATATATGGTATGCCGGTCTTATAATTGATCCAGCTGTTCTTTTGGCCGGCTGCGGTTGGCACCGGCTTCATGTACTGGCCAAAGCTTGTCCAGAATGCTTGTTTGATGGTTGCGGTTTCCTGCCTGCTGTACATAATATAAAGTTGCGGTTTTCATTTGAGAGGAAATAGGTTTGCCAACGATTTATTTATCAGTAATTTCAAACTGAATTTGTTTCATCTTATATAATTCTTTCCATGAGATATCTCTGCCTTTTATTATTATTGGCTACTGCCTGCAAACAAAATACAGATTCTCAAACAGCGCAGCTTTATTCAGCGCCCCATCGCCCGCAGATCCATTTCTCTCCCAAACAAAAATGGATGAACGATCCCAACGGGATGGTGTTTTATAACGATACCTGGCATTTATTCTTTCAATATTATCCAGACAGTACCGTATGGGGTCCGATGCATTGGGGGCATGCTACAAGTAAAGATCTTGTGCATTGGAAAGAACAGGCAATTGCCTTATACCCCGATAGTTTGGGTTATATTTTTTCAGGAAGTGTAGTGGTTGATAAACAAAACAGTTCCGGTTTTGGCAAAGATGGAAAGATCCCGTTGATCGCGATCTTCACCCATCATGATCCGAAAGGCGAGAAAGAAGGAAAAGATAATTTCCAGAATCAAAGCATCGCCTATAGCCTCGACGAGGGAAATACCTGGACCAAGTATGCCGGCAATCCCGTTTTAAAAAATCCCGGCATCAAAGATTTCAGGGATCCTAAAGTATCATGGAATGAACAATCGAAAAAATGGATCATGACACTAGCTACCAAAGACAGGATCAGTTTTTATTCTTCCGCAGATCTCAAACAATGGAACAAAGAATCTGAGTTTGGTGAAACATGGGGTTCTCATGGTGGTGTTTGGGAATGCCCGGATCTTTTTCCCATGACTGATGATGATGGTAGTACCATTTGGGTATTACTCGTAAGCATCAACCCGGGTGGCCCGCAGGGCGGATCGGCCACACAATATTTTATCGGAGATTTTGACGGCAAAACATTTACCAGCACACAACAGGATACGCGCTGGATAGATGCAGGCACAGATAACTATGCCGGTGTTACCTGGTCAAACACCAATGACCGCCGCGTATTTTTAGGATGGATGAGCAACTGGCAATATGCACAGGCCGTACCTACTGAAAAATGGCGCAGTGCAATGACGGTTCCGCGTGAACTAAGCCTGGCAAAAGTTAACGGGCAGTATTATCTCCGTTCAGTACCTGTAAAAGAATTGGCAGTTCTTGATGAGACAGCATCGAAGGAAAAAATCATAAACAGTTTCAATAAGAAATTTGAGGGGCCGGCCAGGCTTGAATTTCATACTATCACAGTGGATGGTTTTTCTATCAGTTTGTCCAATGACAAAGGTGAAAAATGGATAGCGGGTTATGATAAAAGCACCAACAGTTATTTTATCGACAGGACCGCTTCGGGTAAAAAAGATTTTGAAAAAGGTTTTGCAAGCCGCATCGTTTCAAAAAGGATCAGCAACAACACGGGCATGAATATTGTTTTAATGATCGATAATGCCTCTGCAGAATTGTTTGCCGATAATGGGCTGAGCACCATGACTTCTATCTTCTTTCCCAATGAAAATTATAACACAATAAAGGTCACGGGTGAACCCAGTTTTATTATGAACAGCTTATCATTTACATCGTTGAAAAGTATCTGGCATAAATGACCGATCACATTTAACAACGATGCGCACGCTGAGCCTGCGCATCGTTGTTGTATCCGGACATTGAAACAAAATGTTCCGTAGGAACATCCCGTGGGTAGCAGCATGAAGATGTTGCGTTTTGGCGTTCCGTAGGAATGCATGGTGTTTCCATTGCGTTAATATGTATTGATGTGTTGCCGATTCCCGAAAATCATACAATAAGTACGATCGTTCCCGCAATGATCAACAATGCACCGATCACCATTTTTACCGTCAGTACTTCTTTCAAAAAAACAACGGAGAGGATGATCGTTAATGCCACACTTAATTTATCGACCGGTGCCACCTGTGAAACTTTACCCACCTGCATCGCCTTAAAATAAAACACCCAGGATAAACCGGTGGCGATACCGGAGATCACAAGGAATAATAAATTGTGTTTTGACAAGGTTGCCAATCCTTTCTGTTCGCTGCGCGAAAAAACAATACCCCATGCTACCACTAATATCACTACGGTACGTATGGCCGTGGCAAGATTCGAATTAACATTGGCAATACCGATCTTGGCAAAGATGGCGGTAAGTGAAGCGAAGAAGGCTGAGAGAAGCGCGTAGATCCACCACATAATAATTAATAATTAATAGTGAATAATTAATAATTTGAAGACTGAGTAAGTATCCTAAAGTTAGCGCGGTCCCCTCAATTATCAACTATTAACTATCAATTATTAATTCCCTCCCGGCGCCTGGTTTTTTACTTCATCTTCTTTCAACGTGGCTTCTGCGCGTTCTTTTTTAATATCCATCCTGAGTAATACAAAAAGGCTCATGTATAGATTGGCGATCCAAACAATGGAGAAACCTGCGATGAGGTAGCCGCGCCAGTCTGTGTATAATAAAGTATAGTTTGTAATGATCAGCATGAGTATGGTTACATAATGGCTGAAACAATACTCACAGGTAAGCAAATAAAAAAATTTCCTTTGAAGAAGGGTCTTGCAGGTTTTAGATTTTTCAACACAGTATTCATGTATCTCCTTGAAAACTTCCTCATGCGTAACCGTCCACGCGATACAGGCAACGGGGATTGCCAGCACGAAGAGCCAGATAAGTTGTGTTTGCAGTGACATATTACCGTTGATCATCTAAAAATCATGCCACCTGCAGCTCATTTATCTATACCTGGCTGTATTCCCATGAGACGCAGTAATCATTCATAGGATTTGGCAATCTGATCAATGCTCCTTTGTAGCGGTCCTGGCGATCTCAATATCTTTTGCTACATCGGCTCTCAATTTCTCCCAATGAAAACGCAATTGATCATTTTCTTTTGAGCGGTTACCGTTCTGCTCGGTAAAATGTACCAGCGGCATGTCTTTGTAGATCGGTCGTGTGATACTTATCACAGTATCCCAGTAACCAAGTGATCTTTCGAGATAGCCGACCGCAGCTTTTTTATTTTCTTCACCACCGTTTATACGGTACTGCTGCAATGCAACCGCGCCGCGTGTTTTTGCAGCAAAATACAAACCGAGATTGGCCCATGTTTTTATATCGGCGATCTCGTACATCAATGTATTATTTCCTTTCGCTGAAATATTTGAGATCAATTGCAACGCTTTGTTACAATCACTTTCCATCATTTCTGCAAGTGTAAGCGGTGTTATTTTGTTCTTAGGAAACGAGCCGGGGCTTGCAACAAAATCCTTGATGGAAACATAATCCGTATCCAATGGCGGTTGATCTATCTGCCTGTTAACGGAAATATATTCAACAGTCTTTGTTTTGGTATTCAATGCAAGAAACCCTTCGCTGTACAAAGAAAAATCCCAGGTAAAATCAAAAGATGAGGCGAGCCTCAGTGGCGTTTGTCCAGCTAATGCGGACGCTTCCAATAAGGGCGCCGCCGCTGGGCCGTAACGATTAATGAATTCGTTTTGGAAAACAGCATCGGGTGTTGCGGGGTCGTACAATAATCTTCCCCAGATCTTATAAAACAACCACTGCCGTTCAAAAGCATATTTCCAGTTCACGGGCCCGCTGATGGCAGTAAAATAATCCTTCGCAGGAATATAGGTTTCCGATCCGATAAAATAACCGCCGGTATATGGCTGGCTATTGGCTGCAATATGATCACGAACAAAACCAGGAACACCCCAGCGTAAACAGAAAAAATCTTCATTACGCGCTGTCCATGTTATTTTATAAGTTGTAGGGACCGGTTTGAAATACGTGTCATATAGTTTCCCGCCATGCACTTTTACTAATTTCGGTGTAGAATGTGCGTGTGACCAATTGTATTTCAGGTCGGCCCAAACAGGGCCCTCAATAAAATCCATGTTCCCTTCTTCTTCTATCGCTTTGCGGGTAAGTTTTTCTGTTTCAATGCTGGTCACATCCAATGAGCCGGTTGTACTGGAGAAAGGTATGCGATGCACCAGTTTTGTTTTCCTTCCTGCAAGGCGCATTCCTTCAATAATGGTTTCTTTCATCCAGTCCTCACGTTGCTGTGGTGTCATACCTGCCATACCTTCTCCCAGGGTGAGACCGAAGCCGGTGAGGTCGGGATATTCTTTCAATACCTGTGTAACACTTTCGCGCGTATATCTTTTAATGATCTCTGCCGTATCGCCATTCACAAAAAAATGATGTTCCAGGTTATCGAGCGCTACATGATGTGCCTGGGCAAATTCAGGGCTCACAAAAATGTTGAAAGGAATTAAATAAGTATCAATACATCTTTCTTTGGCCATGCGAAAAATACTGGTAAAGAGTTTTCTCCATTTGTTCAGTTCTGTTTCATTGAAAGGCGTTGCCTCCGGAAAATTCTTTGCGCGGATCATGTACACATACGGATGCAGGTTCCAGAGGCTGAGCGCATTAAAACGGTTGGCAGCCATCATATCAAGAAACGCTTTCCAGTAAGCTGTATCACTACAGGTTTGCTGGTGTTGATCAAGTGCGTAGCTGTGCCGGTAAGTATCCCATGGAAGATCGAATTTAATTGCACGCAAACCATAATGTGGTTTTGCATTTGACGCCGTAATTTTTTGCAGAGGAACTCCATTGCGCAAGTCCTCGGCAACTGATAAGGCACCGTATAACATGCCACGATCATCACCGCCGGTAACGGTTAGTTGTTTATCATTCCGTTTTATGGCGTATGCTTCAGCGCCTTGTGATCTGTTAGTAATCAACTGGATACTGTATTCTCCATCCGCAGATAATTTATATTTCTTTTCCAGCAAAGCTTTACGAACTATCCCCGCAGCATAAGATGCCTGTGGCGACCTGTTATCATACCTTACATACACAACCTGGCAATAAACAGTGGTAAAAAATACCGACAGGCAAATGGTAAGCAGGCAGTTGATCTTTTTCATTGACCGGTTTGATCGCCGATAATTTTTATGTTAGCGGGATTGTCTGTAATTTATGCATCTAATCTGGGAGCCGTATGAAATTCATCGCTTATTCTTTCGCCTGCGTCCTGTGTTGCTTTGCATCTACCGGCAATATCTTCGCGCAATCAACTGTCGGGCTCACCGGACAACGTGATACTTCTTACGGAAATTACCCTGCCTATGAAAGCACTAAGAAAACACATCCCTTCATTAAACTGGTCAACGGATTTAAAGAGCCGAATGTAGCAGAAGAAAAAAATATCGTTTATACCGCTATCAACACCCGCAAATTGTTGACCGATGTTTTTTATTCTAAAGAAAAAATCAAAGCCAAACGCATAGCTTTTATCATGATCCATGGCGGCGGCTGGCGTAGCGGTAACCGCACACAACATCATCCGCTTGCACAAAAATTAGCGGCGCTGGGTTATGTTTGTTTCACACCTGAATACAGGTTGTCTACAGAAGCGCTTTTCCCTGCCGCGGTGTATGACCTGAAAGCCATGATCCGCTGGGTAAGAAACAATGCCTTAAAATATAATATTGATACCTCACGTATTGTAGCTGCAGGTTTTTCTGCCGGCGGCGAGCTCGCTGCTTTTCTGGGTGTCACGGGAAACATGCCGTTGTTTGAAGGAACCAATGGACAACCCGGAACGCCTACCAATGTAAACGCGGTAGTGGATATGGATGGGATCTTATCATTCACACATCCAGAATCAGGCGAAGGTGATGACAGTAAAAGAACATCGGCCGCAACCTATTGGTTTGGTTATCCTAAAAAAGGAAACGAGAAGTTATGGGAGGCCGGTTCTTCGTTAAGTTATGTAAACAGCAGTACACCGCCTACTCTATTCATCAACAGCAGTGTTGACAGGATGCATGCCGGACGGGAAGATTATATTAAAGTATTGACTGCAAATCATATTTATTTTGAAGTGCACAAATTTGATGATGCACCGCATAGTTTTCCTTTATTCGACCCATGGTTTGAACCGATGGTGAATTATATTGATGGATTTTTGAAAAAAGTTTTTAACTAAACTGTGTCTCCGTGTGTCAAATCGAATTGATGGAAAAACAGAAGCATTGGTTTTTAAATTGGAGATGTAATATTGATGTTATTCAGAATAAAATGATTAACCCTGTAAGGGCGACCTGTTTGTAGAAATACAGCGTGCTGCAATATGTAAGCTCCGTAGGAGCGCCCTGTAAATGCAAACGATCTATCCAAATAATCGACGACAATTTACCAGCCGCGCTATATGCACAGGTCGCTCCTACGGAGCTACCTACTTCTTTGCATATCTTTTCTACAAACAGGGCGCCCCGATGGGGCTGGGAGAATAAACGTTCTGGACACTAGTGTCAAACGATCAACAACTCCATGGGATTTTCTTTTCTGTGCTAACCTGCCGGCAGGCAGGTCTGTGTCTTCTGTGGCAATATTCTACTTTTGTCATTCAAAACATTTCCATTGCACCCACTAGACAACCCCGCATGGCACGCATTAAACAGCGTAGATAGCCGTTTCAACCTCGGCGATAAAGTAGCGGGCTATTTTTCTGCTGATGTTTGCCCTTTCGCGGCGCTTCCTGATTGGAGTGAGGAGATGCAGCAATATTTCTATGATAAAGCACCGGCAGAACGTTCCTGGTCGGTAATGCGCAAGGATGCTGTAGAATTTTCTGCTCTATGGGATCTTCGTTTTTCCCTCAGCCTGCATCAAATGGTTTGCAATGATCTTTCTCCTGTAACAATTGAAAATATAGATTGCCGCCCCTTAGATGCAACGCATGTCCCCGCCATGATCGCATTAACAACTCTTACCAAACCCGGCCCGTTTATGGAAAGGACGATTGATTTTGGCAATTACTACGGTGTATTTGAAGACAACAAATTAGTTGCCATCACCGGCGAACGTTTGCATCTTGATCATCACACAGAAGTTAGTGCAGTATGCACCTCTCCCGAACATACCGGTAAGGGATATGGCGCTTTCCTCGTTTCGTTAGCAGCCGAAAGGATCATCCGGTCCGGAAAAACACCATTTCTTCATGTGAGGGCGGATAATGTCCGCGCTATTAAAATGTATGAACGCCTGGGGTTTATGCATCGGTCGGATATTTTTTTCGCTGTATTCAAAAGAAGGTAGAAAATGTTGGTGCCGCACGTGGCAATATCCTGCCGGCATTCAAACACGAATTGCACGAATTAGAACGAATGACCCCCGATTTGTTGAGCCGCTATGTGTTTAAGACTCAATTCGTTCTAATTCGTGTAATTCGTGTTTACCCTTTCGGGCGTCCGCCACACAGACTGCTTTTTTTACGTAGTGATGTCAATTACAAAATAAATTCATACCCAGGCAACCCTTTCTTCCAAAACTGCATTTAACTTACAACAAACGAAAACAACCGCATGGAACTACTGCAATTGATTCGGGAATGTAAACAGGGGAGTATCACCGCCCAGAAATATTTATATGACCGTTTTGCCGTTCAGTTCTTCCTCGTTTGCAGACGCTATCTGAAAACAGATGCAGAGGCGGAAGAGATCTTACAAAATGGTTTCCTGAAAATATTCAACGGCTTGCAGCATTTCAGTTATGCCTCTGATGCGGCATCAGTAGCCTGGATGAAAAAGATCATCATCAATGAATGCCTGCAGGAGCTGAGAAAGAAAAATAGTTTTTTTCTTGTGGCCGAAGACGATGCAGCAGAGATCAATACAGCCGATGATATTCTCGGAAAATTATCCGCTGATGATATCTATAAATTGATCACACAAATGCCGGTTGGCTACAGAACCGTTTTCAATTTATATGTTATTGAGGGATACAATCATATGGAAATAGCAACGATCCTGAATATATCAGAAGGAACGAGTAAGAGCCAGTTAAATAAAGCGAGAAAAACATTACAGCAATCAGTTACACAAAATAATTTGTATGCAGGAAGAAAAGCAAAATAAACAGATCCGGAACACACTTGATGAACTGCAGCAATTGCCGGAAGGTTTCGTGTTTAACAACCAGAAGGTTTGGGCTGGACTCGAACAACAATTACCAGGAAAGAAAAACAAAAAAGCCACCTGGTATTATGCCGCTGCTGTTATTTTACTGATGGCAGGAGCTGCTTATTTGCTGTTAGTAAAAAATAATAACAAAGAATTTGTAAAAGAAACCACAGTCGTTAATTTCCGATCAGAAGCGAACCCGGCTGTGTCACCCGTTATTCTCCCAAAAAATATTCTTCATACACAGGTAAAAGCCGAAGCCTATATAACAAAGAAGAAGCCGCACCAACTTATCCCTGCAATACCGGTAGCACAAAAAGAGATCAACAACGACGGAATAAAGATCGATCCCCCGGCCGTTGCACCTGCTGAGCAAATAGTTGTCATCACTCCACCTGTTCAACAGTCTGCCCCGGAAGAAAAAAAGAAAATACCGGCTATTGCAGTTAGCAAACCTGCTCCTAAAAAATATAAGGTCATTCATTTAAATGAACTATTGCAGTTGCCGGTTGCACCTGATCCGCAAAGCACACTCAGCAGATCTGAATTCAAAAAAATGATGCAGCAGAATGAAGAAAAAGAAATAGCAACGCCAGCGGAGAACAATACCAAACAGTTGTTCTTTTTCAAAATAAAGCCTCCCGTTACCAGTACCATTTCTATTGTAGAAAATTAAACTATTATGAAAAAAACAATTCTTTTTTTCCTGCTTCTTGCAGGAACAGGTGATGTTTTGCATGCGCAATCCATAGACCTGCCAAACCAAACTGAAAGCCTGTTCGACAATCCGCCACCCGGAAAATCCAATGCACAGTTTACATTCTACCTGTCTAACAGGAAAAGGGTGATGCTCGAGTTCGGATATATTTCACAAACGGAACGTTTCCCCGATCTTGATTCATTGGTAAGGATAGCTTCCAGGATGTTATTGCCACTGAAGGATTCTTTGAAGGCAGATGGTATGGTAAGAAGAGTGGATGTAGTTCTTACCAATGCGGTCCCTAAGATCCGGATCATATCTCATCCTGAATTCTCCAACACCTATACTGTGAAAGACAATGAACTGATGCAATTAAAAGTGAACCAGGACACGGTCCGCATTATAGGCATCTCCAATAGCCGTGTGATGTGGACAGTAATAGATGTGAACGGTAAAAAAAGCCTTAAAGAAATGTCTTCTTCTTTTGCCATCACACTCATACTGAATAATGTTGAAGATATGGGAACCCTTGAGCCGGATGCATTGGCAAAATGTCTTGCTACACTTAATCCGAAAATCGAACGGTTTTATAAAAGAGATGGCCCGAATTCCCCTCCGTATAGTTACCGGGCAGGTTTTAATATGGCATCTGGAAAAATGTTTTCGCCTTTTAATGTATCCTATATCCCGAGTTCTCCAACGGGCCAGGAACCTTTCAGCGGTGTTGTTGGTTTTTCAATGGTGGCAGTTCGGGGTTCCATTGTTCCTTCAATGCAGGCTGGAGTATCCTTTAACAGGCATAATAATTATTTCACAAACAGTTTCCGGTTTTATCTTGAAGGCCAATATTTCTTTTCAAGGGATGCCGCCAATAAACTTATAACCGATCCAAATACTTTTGCCGTGTTCCAGTTCATGCAATCCTCAAAAAGAAACACAAACAATAATGCCTTAACATTTGAGGGGAATATAACTTTAGGTTATTTGATCAGGCGAACCGGGGAATGGTATGAACCCAATACATTCAAGCTCGGCCTGCCCTTATTAAAGAACAGGCATCTTTCTATTGAACCGCAACTGGTATTTAGCGGATTTTTCAAGCATGTTACCCCATCGATCAAAGTAACTTTCAACTTTTAAAACAGCCGGAAATGAGCAGCAAAAATAACTTTGCTGCCCATCTTTTATTTGCACCTTTCGTGCGAAATATCGAACCTTACTCAATCACCAACCATGTATAACCCTCCGCCGGAATCTTTACGGAAATATCAACTTCATAATTGCGGTTCATTATTTTAACCATCTTCTTTCCTCCTTTTTCGGAAATACTCACCTGCTGTGTAAGTCCCGTGTAATACAAGGGCAATTTGATGTTTCGTGTAATAGCTTCTTTCAAAGGATTATATAACATCGCCAATCCTTTTGTTTTTAATTGTGGGTTCACGTGAAGGATGCCGTCCCAATCGCGGCCGTCGGCGCGGCGGAGATGAATGATATCACTGTTTAGTATTCCGCGGTATTGTTTATACCAGTTGATCACATTGCTTACCGTTTGCCTTGTTGCTTCCGTATCATACAAACGCGGGCCGCGGTAACATGCCTGCACACCTGCTCCATAATATTGCATCATGAGTTGTTCATAATCTTTCAGGTGCTCATTCAAAGGTTCCAGTATCGCTTCAGCGCCACCGCCCTGGTATTTGGTAAGCGGCACAAAACCCCAGCCCATGGAAGGAATGATGTTCCAGGTACCATCGTAAATATTCTGGCGGTTCAATAATTTTTGATTTTCCCTGGGCAATGAAAAATTTACTTCGCGGTAACCGATCCCGGTCTTATTGGTGCCATCTAAAAAATACCAATCGGGTGCGTTAATGTAAACACCCTGTTCATTCAGCCAGTGATACAATTCTTTTTGTATCTCCATCTGCCGCCATTGGCTGTCATCCAATCCTTTGTGGCCCGGATGTGTAACAGATGCACAAACATCACCTGGATAGGGCCCATCATTTTCCCAGATATCAAAACCCGTTTGCATAAAAAAGTATTTGATCTTATCGCGATAACCCAAACCCCATTTACTGCCAAAGCAGGGCGCATTGCCAAAAAAAGCTCCGCCGGTTTTTCCGGTGATTGGATTTATCACATCATCCGCATCACTAATTCTCCTGCTGCTGAATAACGAATATCCTCCAATCAGTATGCCTTTACTATGCGCATATGCCGCATTCGTTTTCCATGCGGAAATATTTTTCGCAGAAGTATCTTCCATATTGATATGGCTGCCGAAACTCAGTATCAATGCCTCGTACCCGGTAGCCACGCATTGATCGATCGCCGCGCGAACCTGTTCATCATTGCGGCTCACCAGGTGCATGAAGATGGGATTGGCCGTTGTCCATGGCGCAATGGTGCGGTACATTTTTCTTATAGCGAGCCCTCTCCGCTCCCTGTCATAACTATCCATCATCAATTCATGCGTGCGAACGGAATTAAATATTTCACCGGGCTGTAGTTCAATACCTGTGGCTTTATCGGGGTAGACTTCCAATAAACACGGCGTTGAATACGTATAATTCACCTGCGAAGTATAGGCGCTATCCGTTTTCCAATGCGTGGTCTGGTCGCTCAATGCATAACGCATCGCGTTGTTGAAGGCATAATTTGTTTCGATGTAAATACCCTGCGGCGTTTTGATCCCTTTTGGAAATGAATTCAGTGGTTTATCATCATCGCGTTGTGTCTCATCCGCATCACCGGTACCGATCACAGAACTTTCTTCTTCTACAGTTGCGAGCAATTCGCTTACTACGCGGTTGAGTTT
>JAQBNJ010000455.1 GCA_028288645.1 Sediminibacterium sp. | reverse complement strand
AATTGATACCGGCAGATGGCATCATAACACGGGGTAACGCATTCATAGACTACAGTTTTGTAAACGGAGAAAGTTTCCCGGTTAAAAAGGAAATGGGAGAAGTGGTTTATGCAGGAGGCAAACAACTCAGCAGTAATATCGAGATACTCGTGATCAGGGAAGTGGCACAAAGTTATCTCACCAGGCTCTGGAACAAGGATGAACAAAAAGGACATACCGCGAAAGAAAAATATTCATTCGTTCATTTACTCAGCCGCTATTTTACGTGGATCGTTTTCAGCATTGCTTTACTCACCGCTATTTATTGGTGGAATATCGATCCGTCGCGCGTCTGGAATGCGGTTACCTCTATACTGATCATTGCGTGCCCATGCGGACTTTTGTTAAGCAACACTTTTGTCAATGGAAATATTTTGAGGCGCCTGGCCCGCAATGGTTTCTACCTGCGGAATGCACAAACCATTGAAGGTATCGCCCATGCCGATCATATTGTATTTGATAAAACAGGTACACTTACCACGGGCCGGTTTAACAATATTCAATACCAGGGACAGGAACTCCCTACGCAACTGCGAAACAGTATTGCGGAACTGGCGAAACAAAGTACGCATCCATTGTGCAGGTCAATATCGAAATGGGCAGATGCAGGAGCAGGTGGTAAAATATACGCTTTTAAAGAAGTACCGGGTGAGGGCATCGAGGGAATAGTGAACGGAGACCTGATAGCTATGGGTTCGGTTCAATATGTAACCGGGCACAAAGAATCCGGCAAGGATTCCTGTGTTTACCTGGCCGTTGAAGGTGATATGATGGGGAGATTCGTCTTCCAGAATGAATACCGCGAACATATTCCTGAACTGGTTGCCTGTTTAAAAAAAGGCCACAGGATCTCTGTACTAAGCGGCGACAACAACGGTGAAAAACAAAATCTCACACGAATGATGGGATCGGATTCTACCATTCTCTTTAACCAGGGGCCAGGCGATAAATTGCAAGCCATACAGCAAATGCAGAAAAACTCTAAAGCTGTGATAATGATCGGTGATGGATTGAATGATGCGGGCGCCCTGCGACAAGCAGATGTTGGAATTTCAGTAGCGGAAAACAACAATACTTTCACCCCATCCAGTGATGCTATTTTGAATGCAGCCAGTTTACCTAAACTAGATAAGTTCATTCAAATGTGCAGGTTCAATAAACGGGTAGTGCTAACTGCTTTTATTGTTTCCGCGATGTACAATATTGCAGGACTTTATTTCGCTGTTCAGGGCGGACTTCAACCGGTGATCGCCGCCATACTAATGCCCTGTAGCAGCATCAGTATACTTATCATCAGTTTTGGACTCAGCAATCTGAAAGCGAAGCTTTTAAAGATCTGATTGCAGGCATAGTTGTGCATTTCACGGAACATGACGAATGTCATCTTTTCCCTTGAGCCTTATCATTGAACAGCCTGCAGGCGCGAAATAGATTTGCTGCATAATATTCAATATGAGCGCTATTATTCTTTTGTTGATCGTGAGTATAAGCGTGGCGTCGCTGTTCCTCCTGGCTTTTATCTGGAGCGTTAAAAACGGCCAGTACGATGATGAAGTGAGTCCACCCATGCGTATGCTCTTCGATAACAAAAGCACAGCAAATAATATTACCGACGAGACACCCTTTAAAACCAAATCATAACACGACTGTATGGAAATAGAAAAATTTTATTACGATAACAAAATAGTAAAACAATTCGCTTACGCTACGATCATATGGGGTGTTGTGGGTATGCTTGCAGGCTTGCTGGCCTCGGTACAGATGTTCCTGCCCGCTGCAAACTTTAAATTACCAATGACCACCTTCGGCCGTTTACGGCCGGTGCATACCAACGCCGTGATCTTTGCGTTTGTTGGCAATGGCATTTTTATGGGGGTATATTATTCATTGCAGCGGCTTTGCAAAACAAGGATGTTCAGTGATAAATTAAGCGCTATACATTTTTGGGGATGGCAATCTATTATTGTCACAGCAGCTATCACCCTTCTCGCAGGATATACCACCGGTAAAGAATATGCCGAACTGGAATGGCCTGTTGACATCGCCATCACAATTGTTTGGGTAATATTCGGTATTAATATGTTTGGCACGATCCTGAAAAGACGGGAGAGCCATTTATATGTGGCTATCTGGTTTTATATCGCAACATGGGTAACCGTTGCCCTGCTTCATATTGTAAATTCTTTCGAACTTCCTTTTGCCCCCTTGAAAAGTTACAGTGGTTATGCAGGTGTACAGGATGCACTGGTGCAGTGGTGGTATGGGCATAACGCTGTAGCTTTCTTTTTAACTACTCCCTACCTGGGTATCATGTATTATTTTCTGCCGAAGGCAGCTAACCGGCCCGTGTATAGCTATCGTTTATCGATCATACATTTTTGGGCTCTGATATTTATTTATATATGGGCGGGGCCGCACCACCTGTTGTATACCGCTTTGCCCGACTGGGCACAAAGCCTTGGCGTTGTATTCAGCATTATGCTGATCGCTCCAAGCTGGGGAGGTATGCTGAACGGTTTGTTTACTTTGCGCGGCGCATGGGATAAAGTGCGTGAAGAACCGGTACTTAAATTCATGGTGGTAGCCATTACCTGTTACGGTATGGCAACTTTTGAAGGGCCGATGTTAAGCCTGAAAAGTGTAAACGCCATATCGCATTTCACAGACTGGACCATTGCACACGTTCATATCGGTGCATTAGGCTGGAATGGTTTTCTAACCTTTGGTATCCTCTACTGGATCATTCCCAAAATATTCAAGTCACCGCTGTATTCAAAAAAATTAGCAACCAATCATTTCTGGATCGGCACCATCGGTATCGTGTTATACGCTGTACCACTTTACTGGGCGGGATTTGCACAAGCCAGCATGTGGAAACAATTCACTGAGGAAGGCACTATCAAATACCAGTTCCTCGAAACGGTTACGCATATCATTCCGATGTATGTAACCAGGAGTATCGGTGGCAGTTTATACCTTATCGGTGTATTCATGATGGTGTTCAATATTTATAAAACGGTTAAGGCTGGAAAACTGGTTGCGAATGAATACGCTGAAGCTCCATCTCTCAACAAAAATCCTGAAACACATGGCAAACAATACTGGCACAGGTGGATCGAAAGAAGACCTATACAATTGCTGGTATTCAGTCTTATCGCCGTTTCCATTGGTGGGATACTGGAACTGGTGCCAACATTTTTGATCAAATCCAATGTTCCGACAATCGCATCTGTCAAACCTTATACACCACTCGAATTGCAAGGCCGCGATATCTATGTGAGAGAAGGGTGTTATACCTGCCACTCGCAAATGATCAGGCCATTCAGGGATGAAGTTGCGCGTTATGGTGAATACAGCAAGGCAGGTGAGTTCGTATACGATCATCCTTTCCAATGGGGAAGCAAACGTACCGGACCCGATCTCGCGAGGATCGGCGGGAAATATCCTGACACCTGGCACTATACGCATATGGAAGAACCGCAAAGCATGAGTCCCGGTTCTATCATGCCATCTTATCCATGGTTGCTTGAGGATAATCTCGACACAGCGATCACACCTGCGAAGATCCGCGCCATGCAAACACTGGGTGTGCCTTACCCGCAAGGATATGATACACAGGCTAACAATGACCTGATGTTACAGGCGAAAAAGATCAGCGATAACCTGGCAAAGGATAAAATAAAAACACCGGCCAATAAGGAGATCATCGCCCTGATCGCTTACCTGCAACGTGTTGGAACAGACATAAAAAGCGCGGATAAACCGGTTGCTAAAAAATAAAAATCATCAGTCAGTTCAATTAAAAAACACATCATGAAATTTATTAACTATCTCGAAAAAATAGCCGGAGTGGACATATATGCACTCACATCTTTCGGAATATTCTTCGCTTTTTTTATCGCAATGACTATATGGGCGTTGAAAGCTGATAAAAAACTGATAGATGAGATCAACCGCATTCCTTTAAATAATTAAAGCAGGCAGTATGAAAAGAATCACATTTCTAAGAATCAAACAGGCCGCGATATTGGGCCTGCTTCTTCCACTGCAGGCACTTGCCGAAGGAGCACCCAAGAAGGACGATCTCAATAACCCGGTTGTACAGTTATTTGTAGTGATCATTATTTTGTTGGCGATCTGCATCGGGCTGCTTGCCCATGTTTTGCTTGGAGCAGCGCAGCTTACGACCAAACAATTCCTTGAACAGAAAAACACAGCTGTATCGGGATCTGCAAAAATTCTCAGCCTTCTTGCATTGTTTTTATTAAGTACATCAGCATTTGCAGCAGATACACCAGTTGCGGATATTGTAACAGACAATACCATCGGTGGATTATCCGGCACCACTTTTTACGGATTACTCAGTGTTGTACTGGTTGAACTGATTATTCTGCTTGGGCTATTATATAACCTGAAATTCTTACTAAGGAAAGAAACAACCCGGATCTATGTTGAAAAAGAAACCGTTAAGATCAATTGGTTAAAGTACTGGGACAAGTTTAACAGCCTTCGCCCGATCAAAGAAGAAGCGCAGATAGATCTTGGCCATGATTACGATGGCATACGCGAACTGGATAATCGTTTGCCACCCTGGTGGCTGTATGGTTTTTATGCATGTATTGTTTTTGCAGTGATCTATTTATGGAGATATGAAGTATCACACACAGCTCCATCGAGCCTTGATGAATATAATATGGCGATGCAGAAAGGGGCAGAGGAAAAAGAGGCATACCTTCTGAAATCGGCAAGCAAGGTTGATGAGAATACAGTAAAAATTTTATCAGGCGAATCTGACCTTGCTTCAGGTAAGGCCATCTTTACGTCAACCTGCGCAGCATGCCATTCCGCAGATGGAGGAGGCCTTGTTGGACCAAATCTTACAGATGATTATTGGCTGCACGGCGGGAGTGTGAAAGACATTTTTAAAACCATTAAATATGGCTGGCAGGAAAAAGGAATGAAAAGCTGGAAGGATGATTATACACCGGTGCAGATAGCACAACTGGCAAGCTATGTAAAAACTCTCCGGGGCAAAAAACCAGCTACCGCAAAAGAACCGCAGGGTGAATTATTTATAGAAGACACCAGGGAAGCAAAAGACTCTTCAAAGAATATGCATGAAGCCTTACAGCCAATTGCCGTCGAGAAAAAATCAGACGGAGAATGATAACTGATTCTCTGCATATTAATGAACCGCTGACAGAAGATTTTAGAGATCACCTGGCAACCATAGATGAAAAAGGCAAACGAAAATGGGTCTTTGCCTATCACCCGAAAGGAAAGTTCTATCGTATCCGTTCTATACTGAGTATATTCTATTTCCTTATTTTTTTTGGATTGCCTTTTGTACGGGTCAATGGCAGGCCGTTCATTATGCTGAATATACCGAAGGGAAGATTCATACTTTTTTCCAAAGTTTTCTGGCCGCAGGATTTTTTCATTTTCGGTTTAGGCATGGTGGCATTCATCTTCTTTATCATTTTATTCACGGCTGCATTCGGACGATTGTTTTGCGGCTGGGCCTGCCCTCAAACCAATTTTATGGAAATGATGTTCCGTAAGATCGAATATTGGGTGATCGGAGATGCACCTGTTCAACGGCAGTTAAAAAATTCGCCGTTGACCACTAAAAAGATTTTTAAATTATCGCTCAAACATATTCTTTTCTTCTTTTTGTCGTGTATCATCGCCAATACATTTCTCGCATATATTATTGGTATTGCAGAACTGAGCAAAATTATTGCTGAACCTGTTTCCGAACATGTGGTAGGATTTGCTTCCCTGATCGTATTCAGTGCTGTATTTTATGCCGTTTATGCTTTTTTTCGTGAACAGGCATGTACGGTGGTTTGTCCATATGGAAGATTGCAGAGCGTATTACTGGATAAGAACTCAATGATCGTTGCATACGATTACAAACGGGGAGAACCGAGAGGTCACGAAAAAAATGCAGCAGAAATAAAGGGCGATTGCATTGATTGTTACCAGTGCGTAAAGGTTTGTCCCACCGGTATTGATATACGCAACGGCGTACAGATGGAATGTGTTGGCTGCACAGCATGTATTGATGCCTGCGACCATATCATGCTGAAAACAGGAAAAGAAAAAGGCCTGATCCGTTATGCTTCTGAAAACTCTATTGCCAATGGTGTGCCACTGAAGTACACAGCAAGGATGAAAATGTATACCGCACTTTGCGGGTTGGTATTCCTGATCCTGTCTGCTGTGTTGTTCACAAGAAAAGATGTAGATGCTACCATTATGCGTACGCCCGGTATCATGTACCAGGAACATGGCGCAGACAGCATTTCCAACCTCTACAATATTAAGGTGGTGAACAAAACGGTTACAGACATTCCTTTAACCATCCGGTCAGAAGATAACGGAAGGATCCAGATCATTGGAAAGCCTTTCATTGATGTTGCGAAAGAAGGACAAGGTGCAGGCGCCTTCTTTGTGATCCTTCCGAACGATGTTACCAGGAAAAGAAAAACAACAATAAAACTCGGGCTATATGAGGGAGAAAAAAAGATCGCAGTACTTCCTACTAATTTTTTAAGCCCGGTAAATCAATAGTAAGTTTCAAATTATCATTTCATTTTAAATTAATCGATATGAATTGGGGAAACAGACTGGTACTTGTGTTCGTGGGATTTGCGCTCCTGATCGGCACATTGGTGTACAAAAGCATGCACACGAAATTCGAACTGGTAAGTAAGGATTACTACAATGATGAGTTACGCTACCAGGATAAAATAGATGGTAAAGCGAATGCAGCAAAGATCAGCAGCGTAACTGTAGTGGAAAACCCGGAAGCTATTATCATCAATCTCCCGGCAGAACACCAAGGGCGGAACATAACCGGCGAAGCCTGGTTCTACTGCGGCAGCAATGCAACCTACGACAGGAAAATATCATTGAGCGATGCTACTCACAACCAGCTCATTGTT
>JAQBNJ010000433.1 GCA_028288645.1 Sediminibacterium sp. | reverse complement strand
CATGATCAACGAGATCGTGCGCAACATCAAAAAAGCCTGCACCAAAGCAAAAGTGCCGATGCCGAATATTTATACAGAATTTGGAAGCTTTACAGTAGGGGAGAGCATGGCGCATATTTACAGTGTTATCGGTCAGAAAGTTCAGAATGACCGCGAGTGCTGGTATATGATCGATTCATCTTTTATCACCACGCTTCCCGATACATGGGGTATTGGTGAGAAATTTCTCATGCTGCCGGTGAATAAATGGGACAACGAATATCAACGCGTAGTATTAGGCGGCATCACATGCGACAGCCACGATTATTATGATTCTGAAGAACATATCAATGAGGTATTCTTACCTAAGCTTACTTCGCCCAATGTAAAAGATGTGGCAGATAACAAAGAACCTTTGTATGTAGGTTTCTTTCATACCGGTGCTTACCAGGACCAGATCAGCGGTTATGGTGGTATCAAACACTGCCTGATCCCTTCACCCAAACACGTGATTGTGGAAGAAGACAAGAACGGCAAGTTGATAGATTGGCTATACGCCAAAGAACAATCCGCGCAAAGTATGCTGAAAATACTGGGCTACCTGCGTTAACGCCCTCGTCATTGTTAACAATCTGCATTTTGCAGATATGATAGTTTTCTGTTATTTTTAGTGAAACTATCGTACATGAAATTGTTTGCAACGGCTCTATGTTTTTTTTTAACTGTAACAGCAGCCTTATCGCAAACCACGCCGGAGGATTCAATTAAAATCGCCATCGGCAAATTTTTTACAAGCATTCGTAACAGCGATGGTATGAGCTTCAGGCAATCATTCGCGGACAGTTCAACCTACATAAATGTTAACAGGGACAAATTCGGAGAGCCTGTGCCAAGGGCAGCCGGTATTATGGACGTAGCGCTGCTGATCTCAAGCGTACCAAGAGGCAGCGTAGACCCAAGGATCAGTTTTGATATGGTAAAAGTAAATGGCTCGCTCGCCAGCGCATGGGTTCCTTATAAATTTTATGCGGGTGGCCAGCAATTGTATTGCGCGGTTGCTTCTATTCAAATGATCAGGATAAAAGGTAACTGGAAGATCTTATATTATATAGACCGGAAGGTCAATTGTCAATGATCATTCCTCTGATAGTTCATTGATACATTCTTTTAACTGCGCCACATATTTACCGTACATTTTTCGCAGGAACCATTTGCTGAAGTAATACATCCCGATCGTGAAACCGATAACATACACTACCAGGAAAACATTCACTTCCCATCTTTTTGTAAAAAAAACGTTCGAGAATTTTTCCGCTTGTGTTGGGGGTTTGGAGTCGAGGTAACCGAGTACGAAGGAAAAGATAAAACATACAGGTATCATCGCCATGGTAAACTGGAAAACCCGTTTCATATATTCTTCAATGATCTTTACGATCGTTTGTAAATTGCTTTTTACAGGTAAAGCTGTTCCACCCAGCCTGGCTGTGCGAAGCAGAAGATAGGTAAGCAGTAAAACGCAGGCTGCACAAACAATGGTAAATACCGAAAAATAAACACTGAGCGCATGGTTTCCACTGAATATACCAAACAAAGCGAATAGTAAAACGAAGACACTGCCAAACAGTATTTCGATCCGCAGGCTTTTTTTGATCTTGCCCACAACTGATACGGTACGTTTATTGAGTAACGCAGCAATATCCGAGTCAGACCTGCCGCTATGGTCCGCGGCCAGTTTATTTTTCAGTTGGTCTTTTAATTCATCTAGTTCCATGATCAGTTCTTTTAAAAAGTAGCTTGTTGCTTTTGTGTTTCCTCTTTCAGTTTTATTTTGATCCGGTTCATTTTCACCGCCACATTATTTGCGGTGATGCCCATCATATCGCCGATCTCTATATAGCTATAATCCTCCAGGTACAACATCACGATCGCCTTATCGATCTTTGATAAATGACCGATGGCTGCATACATTGCTTTCACCTGTTCTTCTATCGGGTCATAACTATCTTCATCCTGTTCCGGTATCACATCAGTTGAATAGATATCCGGTTTCCGTTTCTCTTTCCTGAAAAAAGTGATAGCAGTATTCAATGCCACACGATATAACCAGGTAGAGAATTTTGAATCGCCCCTGAAATTCCCGTATGCTTTCCAGGCCTGCAAAGTGATCTCCTGGAAAAGATCCTCACGATCGGAATGCATATCCATATACAGGTTACACACCTTGTATACAATTTTCTGATGTTGGTTTAATAATGATATGAATTCCTTCTCTGATGCCATTAATGATAGTTAGAACTTTACGGGCGTGACCTTATATCCCTGCGTTCGTAATAAATTGAGCAGGCCCTCTTTGCCGCCCAGGTGGCCCGCGCCTACTGCAAAGAAAGTCTCTTTTTCTTTCATTGCTTTTTTTATAACGGGCATCCAGTTTTTGTTTCGCGTTATGACAAAATCTCTTTCAAAATTGCCATCTATACCCGAACCCGCTGCAAAGTGATAGATGGAATCGATATTTCTTTTATTATAAACAGCGATCATTTTTTTTGTCTCTGTTTTAATGCTGTCGAAATTCAGGATCATTTGTTTTAAAGAGTTCACCTGTGAATCAAGAGGCTGTTTGTCTATCGCATGCATTTCATCATCAATGGTTTCCAGGCCGAGTATGGGAAGTTTGTTTTCTTTGGCAAGATTCACAAATTCGGTTTCCGGTTGCACGATATCGCTGCATGAAATACTTTTGATCGTTAAGATGCTAAGCGTCATGAAGGGTTTGAAATTGTTGAACATCATAA
>JAQBNJ010000337.1 GCA_028288645.1 Sediminibacterium sp. | reverse complement strand
TTGCAATTCTATATGTTGTTTTTTCTCAGAAGCCTTCAACTGTACCAGGTTCATTACATTCTGCAACAATCCGCCGATATCAATTTTTGTTTTTTCTGCATCATTAATATCGGCATAGTCGGTATGTAATAATTCTTGTATCAACCCAATGGAACTGGTTGATGCGGAGGCGATGGCTTCTACAATAGACTTACTTCTTTCATTTACCATGTCCGAATCAAGCATCATATTACTCAGCGTAACAATGCCGCCGATCGGGTTTCGCAGGTCATGCGCCACTACGCGAAGGATCCTGTCTTTTTCGAGGTTTGCATTTTCCAGTCTTTTCAACGCCTGTTCAAGCGACTGCCGCCTGCCCGATATTTCTGCATTCAGTTCTGTAAGGCTCAGCACATTTTTTCTGCTTGAACGGTACATCTTATATATGAGTGCAAGTATGATAATGATCAGCGCTGACAATCCTACCAAAACCACCAGATAGGTTTTGTTAAGCTCGTAGTCTTTTTGCAGCAGAGTTATTTCGAACTGTTGCTGCCGGTCCCTGAGTTCTTTACCGATATCGGTTTGTAAAAGCTGCTTTTGCTGTTCAGTTACTGAATCTTTCTTATGAATATAAGTTTCGAGGTGTGCAAGCGCTTTGGCGGGTTCGTGGTTTTTATTATAATACGCATACAGCAAACGCTCATAATCAGTTTGAATATCTTTTGCGAACGAGGTATCCATTGAATGGCCCAAACTTTCCAGCGTATTATGCAGCGGGCCCAGCATATCTTTTGACAGATAGATCTCTGAAAGTTGCACCATACATAATTGCATATCATGCAGGTCGTGACCAGGCCCGGCATTCAATGCGATGGCGCGTTTGTATAAAGCGATCGCAGAATCAGAATTCCCTTTGCCTAAAAATACTTTTGCCATATTACCGGCAATCACCCCCCTGGCTGATGTATAACGCCCGATGCTGTTAACACTATCTACCGCCAGGTTGTATGGATTATTATTTACAAGGTCCAGCGCCTGTTGATAAAAATACATCGCGCTGTCATATTTTTTTATCTTGGTATAACACAGGCCGATATTATCCAGCACTTCCTGCTTTTTATTATTGCGATAGGCAATATTCTGTTCACAGGAATCGATGAAATGCAATGACTCCATAAAATACCGGGCCGAATTGGCAAACTGTTGCTGCCTGTAAAGTATCATGCCGATACTGTAAGGCACATGCATTTTACGGCATACATCCGGGTGTTGACGGGCCAGTTGTATTGCTTCAAAAAAATCGCCGTATGACTCGGCATATTTTTTAAGATTGAACTGCATATCCCCGCGGCTCATGAGGAAGCCGGAGAGTTGGTCCATCAGTTCCGGATTATTTTTGTATTGCCTCAAAAGGCCGATCGCTGAATCAAGGTATTTGAGCTGGGTATAAGGATTATTGTAGGAACTGTTCACGTAAGCGTTCGTGCCATAATAACCCAGCCATTCATACACCGTGTGTTTTTCACGGCTGTGAAAAGCAGAATCAACAAAATGTAAGGCTTCTGTAAGACGGCCGCTTTCAAACTCGTTGCCCTTGGGTTGCAACAGGCTATCAGCCGCAGCACGGGTGCCAATGGGAAGAGAACCCTGGTTATTGCATCCTGTTATGCACCAACAGGTGATGCATACGCATACTACAGTTGTGATATAGCAGATTCTGGTTCGTTTCATGCAAACAGGTGGCCCTAAGATAAAGAGGAACGTTGATATCGGGAAACCGGATGACTTTATATTTTCCGAGTACCGGTGATGCTGATACTGGATGTTGGATACTGGATACTGGATACTTGATGTTGGATACTTGATGCTGGATACTGGTCTAAGTACCCGGTATGCGATAGCTTTTCCCTTGTTGTAAATTGCGCAACCAGTATCTAATATCTAGCATCCAGCATCTGGCATCCAGACTCTATATCTCTTCAAAGATCCCCGTTGTCCGGTTCTTTCTCACCTTATCATGCGGAAAATATTTTCCATTCATGGCCACATAAATTCCTGCGGGTAAGGATTGCGCAAAAGCCAATGCACTGCCGAGATTGAAGAGCCCATCCGAGCTGCCGAACTTGATAGGGATCATGGCGCCGGTTAATACGATCGTTTTGTTGGAGATATGTTGTGCGAGGGCCGCAGCGGTAACTGCCATCGTATCGGTACCATGCGTGATAACGATCCGTTCTTCTTTGCAATCAATACAATTCTTAATGATCAGGTCGCGGTCATCCTGCGTCATATCGAGGCTGTCCTTCATCATCAATGTTTTTATTTCTACTGCTACCTGGTTTCTTCCTTTGGTAAGCAGTTCTTCCATATGGGTATCTTTGAAAAATAAATTTCCTGTAAGCAGGTCATACTCTTTATCAAAAGTTCCGCCGGTAATAAAAATACGAATGGACATGATCGAAGTTTTTGCAAAGGTAAGCCGGAACGTACAGACAAAATATTTTGTAATCTTACACAGCAAACACGATCTATTTCAATGATACACCTGGCCCTTGTTGACGACCACACCGTAACCCGCAAAGGCATCAGGTCTATTATTGAACTACATCCCGGTATCAAGGTGATCCTCGAGGCCTCCAATGGAAAAGAATTACTGGAAAAACTGGCAACCGGGAAACAACCGGATATCATTATCCTCGATATCAACATGCCACAGATGAATGGTTACCAGGCCATAGAGGAACTTCAGTTACACTACCCAAAAGTTAAGGTCATAGCATTTTCTTTTATCGATGAAGAAGATGCGGTCATGAACATGATCTACGCCGGGGCCTGCGGCTATATCAGCAAAAATGCAGATCCGTCAACTTTGGCAGACGCTGTTATCACGGCGCATAAAAAAGGATTTTATCTTAGTGAGTTAGTGAAAAAAGAATATTTCAGGAAATACACCAGCGATAAAAAACGGCCAGGTTTTCACGGAAAAGAATACCTGTCCCCCAAAGAGCTTCAATTCCTGAAACTGGCTGCTACCAACCTGAATTACAAAGAGATCGCGGTAATAATGGAGGTAAGGCCCAAGACAGTTGAGAACTACCGGGATAATCTTTTCATGAAATTGGATATCAAAAACAGGGCAGCGCTTACGCTCTATGGCCTGAAAAATGGCTTGATAGATATATTCGATCTCTAAAAATTTTCCTTTAACCCACCTTGTTTTCACGGTGTCCAGCACCGTGGTTTCTACCATTTTGCCGTCCCGTGAAAAATCGGTTTTTTTGCTATGTTTTTACGGTATTTTAAAAATTATATTATATTATCATTTGATTACAATCATATTATATATTTTATATAATTGTTATTGACTGATTTTCAATCCATTTTTTTTGTTTTCTATGTTTTCATAAAATAGTTTGAGATGATTTTTTACATCACTTAAACCAAATATTATGACAAGCACAATGAAGACCGCCCCCGCTACGAAAAGAGGAAAACTGGTAGGTACGCAACACGTAAACCATCTCGTAAGCAATTACAAAAAAGAGCGCTGGATACAGAATTCCCAAAACCTGGGTAAAATGGATTCACTAAGCACCTGGTATGGACTGGATGAGTTGCAATCTTTTCTGCAACTCGCAAGACAGCACCAGGCTGACGGAATAAAAATGTATTATGGAGTGTATGGAGAAGATGTTGAAGGTGATCCTGAGTTACTGGGAAGGCAGACCATTGTTTTGGTAGCAACCAAACAAAAAAAGACGGGTGCGGGAATTGTAAACAAGGAAATCTATGTTCACAAGGAATCCGGATCAGAAATACTCGCGTTTAATTATGGCACGCTTTGTCCGCCATTTTGCGCACCTCCCGGTGAGGAAGGATATGGATTGGGTTTCGATATGTCGGGCATTGGATTGTCGATCATCGAAAAGAATGGACATATTATCATTGCATGATCTATTAAAAAACTAAATTTAGCTCCTGTGAAACCTCACAGGAGTTAAATTTTTATATGATACCCATTACTATAGACCTGATCGTACTTTTTGTTTCTATACTTACAGGTTTCGCCGTTCTTCGAAAAAAAGATCCACAACACATTGTATTGTTTCCGTATTTTCTTTTACTCGTTCTCCTGGTTGAGTACACCAGTGCGACGATACAGAAACGCCACCCTGGCCAGAGCACTGTTTTGCTATTCAATCTTTTTGCGGCAGTTGAATTCGCATTTTTTATTTATTTTTTCAGTCGGGCAATTCCCAATGAAAAAACGAAAAAAATAATTAGAAAAACAGGCTATATTTTGCCTGCGGCCTGTCTTATCAATACTTTTTTCATTCAGGGCTTATATGTTTTCAACACGTATACTTTTATGGCCGGTTGCCTGTCGATGGTTATACTGTCCAGTATTTATTATTACCAGTCATTCAACCAGGCAACAGAAATCAACCGCTTACGTGAACCTTCTTTCTGGATCACCACAGGCATCATTTTCTTTTTTGTTTGTACAGTGTCGGTAATGGGCGCCGTGAATTATATTTCTTTATTGCCGGCCGTAGTTCGTGAAAATCTGCACCAAATACTCTTACTCGTGAACGCAATCTTTTATCTTACGTTCATTATCGCTTTTTTATGCCAGATCAATATCCGGAAGTTATCGTCCAGTTCATCGTAAGCATTTGTGTT
>JAQBNJ010000273.1 GCA_028288645.1 Sediminibacterium sp. | reverse complement strand
CCGAATGTTTGGCTGCATAATATTCCAGCCCGTCTTCAAAATCAAGTATATTTTTATGATTGGCCGCGGCAAGAACATCCGCCTGCCTGCTTTCTGCGATCTTCAATTGATCCGCGAGAATGGCGATCTTTTTTTTTGCCAAAACATCGCCACTTTTTTTTGAAGCAAAATAAAAAGCGATGGCAAAACAGATCGGGGACGTATACAGATCGAAGGACCTGTTCCCGGCCAAACTTAATACCCGTGCACACTGCGTAAAACGCGGGTACTCCTTATTCAAAACTGAAACAAGGATATTGGCATCTATAAAAATCTTCATTTCTTTTTAGGTTTATAGAATGCATCTTTTTGTTGTGCGCGTGTTTTATGTTTGGTTATATAAACAGCCTGACCTTCTGCTACGGCACTGATCCAATCAGCCATGGGCAGTTCTTCAATGGAACGATATTTTTTTTGAGTGATGTTCCGATATAAGAATTCTGTAAGCCTGGAGAGACTGATATTATTTGATTCCGCAAATTTTTTTGCCTGTTCAATGATCTCTGCATCGAAACTAAGCGTGATCTTGGCATCCATAAAATGATTTATACGACAAAAATATAAATATTATACGTATAGATTCATTTTTAGAGCTGACAATATTCCATTTGGAAGAAAGCTATGAGCTGTGAGCTGTGAGCCGCGAGCTTCGCAGTGCTCCTGCTCATGGCTCACAGCTCATAGCTTCCTCTAATTGATATCCTTTCCTTCCTTCAACAACCCGATCATCCTGTCGATATTATTTTTATTGGTAGGGTCAGGTGCCAGTAAAGCTGCTTTCTCCATATACAATAATGAATTCTTATAATCACCAACTCCTGAATAACCTCTTGCCAATCCCATCAACGTAGTGAATTGTCCCGGGTTTTTATCATTGTTGAGTTTAAATACTTCCAGCGCTTCTTTGGTTTGTTTCTGTGCGAGTAAGGATCTGCCGTATTGGTGTACCTGGTTCATATTACCCATTGGCAATGCTTCTCTCATAACAGCCAATGCTTCGTTGCCTCTGTTCAATTTATTCAGTACCATTGCTTTGGTTGACAAGGTTGTAAAATTCTTATCTCCCAAAACATTCGGGTTGGTTGCTGTATCCGCCCAGCGCAATGCTTCTTCAAGGTTGGTATCATGATCTGCACACCATTGGGCAGCTGTTTGCCAGCCGAGCCAGAAAAATCCCATATCCGTTCTTAATTCATTGCGGAAAGATTCTACCTGTGTTTTGAGAAGATCCACTTCTACCTTAAAAGGGATGCTTAATTTTTCCCACATCAGGTTTACCGTAGCGGCGGTTTCTGTTTGATTGCTGAATTCATATTTCAACCATTCAACCGAACGGTCAGCAGCAAACGGTTTTACTTTTACGCGCAATACATCATCTTTCGGATCATAATAGTAACTGCCCCAGTTACTGGTGTTCCTTGAAAAGATCAATGTGCTCTCATTGGCATCATACGCGATAAAAAAACCGTATTTCCCTTTTGCGAGTGGTTGTCCTTCTATTTTTACATCTGTACTGAATTCCATCGTTGTGCATTCATTGGCGCCTGCGCGCCAGGGCGATGCAGTACTGGTGCCAAATTTCTGATCAACATATCCAACAGGGATCAATTGCCCCCAGATCTTTCCTTCACGCCCTTTTACACCGGGCCGGTCATAGTGAATGGCCATATCCGTGATGCCAATTCTTTCTGTAACCGAAGCTTTTTTGTTTCCGCCGCTGGGAGAAGTTGTGAGCGGCCTTTGTGCCTGCAATGCCGTAACAGCCAGCAAGGAAGCTGCGAGTAGAAAACGTTTCATGTTGTTTTGGTTTAGATATACAAGCTAAGAATCTCTACCCAAACAGCTATGTGTTATGTGATTAAGGCATGAAGGATGGTGATTAAAGCGTGAATTTGGGGATGGACGGTGGCGAATTTTGGAATTTTGAAATTGGGAAATCGCGAAATTTGTTTCAGGCGGAGCACCTCAACAATTCCAAAATTTCCCAATTTCAAAATTCCAAAATATTAAAGAGAGCTTATCAAATACGCCGACACCTCCCTCAACACCGGCGCCGCCTTGGCACCACCAATCGTCACCCTCAACTTATCCGTTTCCTGTTTTTTAAACGATGCGATTTTTTTGCGACCAATAGTTGTTCCGGTAAAAACAGTTTGGTATTGTGTACCATCAAATGTTTCGATCGTAAAATTACTTACACGTTGTCCGTATGCAATCATTTCTTCGAGTACCAATGTATTCAGTTCTGTTTTCTTTGGAAAGCTGATCACGATCTGGGTGTTATCCTGTTGTTTCGATGACCAGTAAGTTTGTATATTATGATCGGTAAGATTGGCAAGCGTTTTTTGGTCGCCTGTATTGGCAGTTAATTTTGCACCTTTTAACAGGTCTGTTGTAAAAGCGCTTTCACGCAATGCGCGGAAACCCATAAGTGATGCGGAGTCTGCGGCATTGATCCTTCCTGTTCTGTCGGGAGGAACATTGAGTAAAAGATTTCCGCCATTACCTACTGAACGTAAATAAAGATTAAATAAAGTTTGTGGTGTTTTTACTTTGCTATCTTCTTTTGCATGATAGAACCAACCCGGCCTGATTGAAACATCTGCTTCAGCAGGTATCCATTGTTTGCCATTAACGTTCCCGCGGTTTAAAGTATCTGTCGGAGGTGCGCCATGGCCTCTTTTAAATCCTGCAGTGTCCAATAAGTTCCAGTTGGTGCTGTTGATAGTTCCGTTCTCATTACCGCACCAGCGTATGCTGGGGCCGATATCACTGAAGATCACTAACTGCGGCTGCCATTTAAAAGCGGAATCTTCAAAGCGGTGAAAATCGTATTGTTGTTTTTTTCCATTAGGTCCCTCGCCATTCGCACCATCCCACCATAACTCAAAATATTTACCATAATTGGTAAGCAGTTCTTTCATACTTGATAAATAAATATCGTTGTATGCGGCAGTTCCGTATAAGGGATGGTTCCTGTCCCAGGGAGAAATATAAACACCCATTTCAATTCCTATTTTTTTACAGGCATTGGATAAAGCTTTTACCACATCACCTTTTCCATCCATCCATTTACTTTCTCTTACGGTATGCGTGCTGAATTTACTGGGCCATAAACAAAAACCATCATGGTGTTTGGCTGTTAATATGATCCCTTTGGCGCCTGCTTTTTTTGCAATGCGCGCCCATTGTTCGCAATCCAGTGCAGTAGGATTAAAGATGGAAGGGTCTTCGTTTCCCTCACCCCATTCCTTATCGGTAAAAGTATTGGGGCCAAAATGTATAAAGAGATAGAATTCTTTTTCATGCCATTTCAATTGTACTTTGGATGGCAGTGGAGGAAGCGGTTTAACGGATTGTGAAAAGAGTGCGGTGGTTAGTAAACAACTTATCAGCAGCAAACAATTTCTCATAATGGGGATTGAGAAACTAATGTACGAATTTGAATTTATCTCTGCGTAAACTCTGCTACCCTGCGGCTCTGCGGTGAAGAGGTTCACAAAGTCGAGATTGCTCGTGTTTGTAGTACTTATCACCGCGGAGCCGCGGAGTTACATGAGATTTCGCAGAGAGGAGCTTTATGCGTGTTTGTACAAAGCTGCATCCAGACTGTATTTGCCTGGGCCCGTAAATAGTAAGGAAAAAAACGTCAGTAAAAATAAAGTAGCCGCCTGTCCTTTACCAGTAATATCCCCTCCATGCGCCTGGAAGAGTGCCACAGACATGCCGATGATCACTGGAACACAGGCAAAACGTGTAAGAAGGCCCAGCACCACAAATATGGAACATACGAATTCAGCAAAA
>JAQBNJ010000253.1 GCA_028288645.1 Sediminibacterium sp. | reverse complement strand
CCAATAGGTACCAGCCTTTCTTTATCGCCCTTACCGATCACGCGGATAAACCCCACATCAAGGTATAAACAGGAGATCTTAAGGTTCACCACTTCACTCACGCGCAAGCCGCAACTGTACATGGTTTCGAGTATCGCTTTATTGCGGCCACCCTCTGGCGTACTTTGATCGATCTGGGCAATTACGAGCTCTATTTCTTCAAAGGTTAATACATCCGGTAATTTTCTCCTTGTCTTTGGCGCCTCAAGCAGGGTAGAGGGATCTGTTTGCGTGATCTGTTCGAGCAGGCAGTATTTATAAAAACTACGGATGCCTGAAATGATCCTTGCCTGCGAGGTGGCTGTCATGCCGAGTTCACCGATCCATTTTACAAAATGCTGCAGGTTCTTCAGTTCAAGTTCCGCAGGCGAAGCCAGATTTTTCACCGATTGCAGGTAATCCGTAAGTTTCTCCACATCGCGCAGGTAAGCTTCCACCGAATTATCACTAAGCGATTTCTCTAAACGGAGCCAGGCTTTGTATCCTTTTTTATACGCGTCCCACATCGGGAATTTTGGAATTTTGAGATTGGGTCCCGCATATGCGGGATTGGAATTGAAGATAGGCAGTAACTGTGAATATTAGTTTTTGGAATTGAAGGCCCGCTACGCGATATTGCAATTTAAATCCCGCTTATCGCGAGGCCTAATTCCAAAATTTCCCAATTGCAAAATTTCAAAATTTCCATGGTCGTCAATCTTCGCTCATTCAAACAAAAAGTCCGTTTTCATCAAAAAGCATTCAAACGTTATTTAGGAAAGATAGAAAAGAACCCGCCACGCGGCCTGGATACGATCGCTGCATCAATTGATGAAGCTGTGTGGAAAGAAGTGGATTGCCTGAGTTGTGCGAATTGCTGTAAAAGCATGACACCTACTTTTACCAATACCGATATCAAAAGAATAGCCTCTCATCTTGAAATGAGTCAAAAAGAGTTCAAAGAAAAATGGCTCGAATTCGATAAGAAAGCAGGTGATTGGGTAAATGTTTCACAACCTTGCCAGTTCCTCAATCTGCAAAACAATATGTGCAGCATCTACGAAGTGCGGCCGGTTGATTGTTCCGGTTTCCCACATCTCAAGAAAAAGAAAATGACCGAATATTTACATGTGCACCAACAGAATGTAGAATATTGTCCTGCTACTTTTAAGATGGTGGAGAAGATGATGGAGAGGATACCGGTTTAATAATAGCAACGAATTAAGTAACACGAATTAAGTAACACGAATTAAGGACACGAATTACACGAATTGAGTACGAATGATTTTTTAAAGGTACTTAGCTAGTAGGATTCGTGTCAATTCGTGTAATTCGTGTCCTTAATTCGTGGTTTTTAAATTAGAAATACACATCCTCGATCATAAACACCTCTCTCACCACATCGTCGATCACTGTAATCGCTAACACATCGAATTGCACATATTTCCAGTCGGGGTTCTGGTATTGGTATTCTTCGGCGATATTTCTGAGATTGTTCATTTTGTCGCGGGTGATACTTTCTTCCGGCCGGCCAAAACGGAGTGAGTGCCTTGTCTTTACTTCTATAAAATGGAGGAAACGGCCCTTTGAAGCAATAATATCTACCTCCCAATGCCGGAAGCGCCAGTTCCGTTCAAGTATAGTATAGCCATTCTTTTCAAGGTGGGCAGCAGCGAGTTCCTCGCCTTTGTTGCCTTTGTCACGATTGGTCTGCATCATAATGCAATAAGTTTTTCTTAAAAATACCGCATCATACAAGATATTTTACATTTGCACGTTATAGGAAAATACCTGTAAATAATACGTGATGGAAACAAACGAAGGAATCTATAAGCTGAAGGGTAAAGTGCTTCACTACGAATGGGGCGGGTATGAATTCCTGCCACATTTACTCAATATCAACAATGCTGATCACAAACCTTTTGCCGAATATTGGCTGGGTGCCCACCCGCTTGCGCCGTCGGAATTGCAGACAGCTGGTGGAGATGTTTCATTGTACACCCTTATCAAAGAAAAACCCGAAACCGTACTTTCCGCAAAAGTGTTTGATTGTTTTGGAGAACTTCCCTACCTGTTCAAAGTGCAGGATGTAAAAGACATTCTTTCCATACAGGTACACCCTTCCAAAGAAGAAGCCGAAAAAGGTTTTGAAAGGGAAGAGGCTGAAGGCATACCTATCAAGGCGCCCTATAGAAATTATAAAGACAGGAACCATAAACCCGAAGTACTGGTTGCTCTCAGTGAGTTCTGGTTATTACATGGTTTTAAATCACATGTCATCATCGAAAAAACATTGGGTGAGCTGCCTGAGTTCAATATCCTTCTTCCTTATTTCAGGAGGGAAGGATTAAAAGCGCTCTACCAGTTTGTGATGGAAATGAAACAGCCGGAGATCAATGCGATGCTCACAAATCTCATCAAAAGAGAGATCCGCAGGAAAAATGAGAACGAACTGACTAAAGAAATGCCCGGTTGGTGGGTAGCCAAAATATTCAGCGGCAAAACGGAATTCGGAGATATAGACAGGGCCGTATTCTCGATCTACTTTTTCAATATCGTAAAAGTAAACCCGGGAGAAGCTGTTTTTCAAAGCGCCGGTATCCCTCATGCGTACCTTGAAGGGCAATGTATGGAACTGATGGCTAACAGCGATAATGTATTAAGGGCCGGACTCACACCCAAACATATTGATGTGCCTGAACTAATGAAGCATACCATTTTCACGAGTATTGTACCTGATATTATGCACGGCAACGAGGTTCTTCTGGGTGAAAAGATATATCCATGCCCGGTAGATGATTTTGGGATAGCAAAAGTGGACCTTTCGGCTTCCGTATCTTATACAAAAACAGCGGGTTCGCTTGAAATATGGATCGTGATTGAAGGAGGGGCGATCATTAATAATCATCTTGTGTTAAAGAAAGGGGAAGCCGTTGCCATATTCGCCGGTGCATCTTACACCATCCAGGCATCGGGAAATTGTACTTTATATAAGGCCTTTGTTCCCAACGCATAAGCTTATACACAGTATGAGGAAAATTGCAATGGCAGCAATCTATATATAGCTTATTTTTGCCACGAAATTATGAACCAGATGAAACTCAACCGATCACTTATTATTTCTCTTTGTTTGATGGTGCTGATCAGCGCTTTGTATCGCATCATGCCTAACCGCCCCTGGGGTTTTGCCCCGCAGATAGCTATGGGACTGTTCAGCGGCGCCCTGTTTGTAAAAGATAAAAAATGGGCCTTTGCCTTGCCAATTATTTCTTTGTTCCTTTCCGACCTGCTATACGAGGTGCTGCATACATATGGATTGACCCCGATCACCGGGTTTTATAGCGGTCAGTGGGTGAATTACTTACTATTTGCAGGTATCACCTGTTTCGGTTTTCTTATCAAAATGAACAGGATCGGGAACGTGGCCATTGCTGCACTGGCTGCACCCACTACTTTTTTCCTGCTTTCCAATTTGCAGGTATGGTTAAGCCCGGTGATGGGCCTGGGACGTGAGA